>JBLFXD010000604.1:0-4877 GCA_047611045.1 Planctomycetaceae bacterium
CTGAGGAAAAAACGCAGAGAAATGGAGACCTCTCCTTTCCTCTGCGGAACCTCGGCGTTCTCTGCGTTCTTCTCCCTTTGGGTGAACTGTAGGGTGGGCACTGCCCACCAATGTCAAATTGCTGGTGGGCGGTGCCCACCCTACGCAGCCGGATCGTCATCGAGAAACCAGCGATAAGCACTCCAGTATGGCGAGCCGGTTCTTCGCGTCAAACTGGTACTTCGAGTGGCCAAATCAGCCGACTTCGCAGCCGGTTTGATGCCGGCCCGCGCGACACTATCATGCCGCGACTTCTGATTATTGTTGCCTCGGAAATGCCCCCATGAAAACTGACGAACTCCGCGAAAAGTACCTCGCTTTCTTCGAATCCAAAGGTTGCGTCCGCCGCCCCAGCGATGTCCTCGTCCCGCAAGGCGACAAGACCGTGCTGTTTACGCCGGCCGGAATGAACCAGTTCAAGAACGAATTCATGGGCATCGGCCCGCTGGATTTCACGCGGGCGACCACCTGTCAGAAGTGCATCCGGACCGGCGACATCGGCAACGTCGGCGTCACGGCTTACCACCACACGTTCTTCGAGATGCTCGGCAATTTCTCGTTCGGAGACTACTTCAAGAAGGAAGCCATCCACTGGGCGTGGGAATTCCTGACTGATGAAAAGTGGCTGGGTCTCGACCCCGCACGCCTTTCGATCACCGTCTACCTGGACGACGACGAGGCGTACAAAATCTGGAACGAAGAGGTCGGCGTTCCGGCTGCGCAGATCACTCGCGAGGACGAAGACGAAAACTTCTGGCCGGCGAGTGCTCCTTCGCAGGGCCCGGACGGTGTCTGCGGACCGTGCTCCGAGATTTATTACACCCCGGACGACGGCAACAAAGTCGAGATCTGGAATCTGGTCTTCACCCAGTTCAATCGAGTCGGCGATCCGCCGGACAATCTGACTCCGCTGCCGAATAAGAATATCGACACCGGCATGGGCCTTGAGCGAACCGCTGCGGTGCTGCAGGGAGTCACCAGCAACTTCGAAATCGACACGCTGCGTCCGTTGTGTGAAGCCGCCGGTCGAGTCGTCGGCGTCGAGTACCAATTCGACGGCAAAGACGGCCGGGCCATCCGCCGCATCGTCGATCACGTGCGGGCGGCCGTTTTCGCCATTCACGAAGGCGTCGCACCCGGCAGCAACGGAGCATCGTACATCATCCGCCTCTTGCTGAGACGAGCCTGCCTGGAAGGATACCTTCTCGGCAAGCGTGAACCGTTTCTTAACGAGTTTGCTCCGGCCGTCATCAACATAATGAAGGGACCGTATCCGGACCTCGTTCACACGTTGCGAAGCGTCGTCGACACAATTTACGAAGAAGAGTCCGCCTTCCTGGGAACGATCGAACGAG
Organism: Planctomycetaceae bacterium; assembly: GCA_047611045.1. Taxonomy (GTDB): domain Bacteria; phylum Planctomycetota; class Planctomycetia; order Planctomycetales; family Planctomycetaceae; genus JABMPE01. The sequence goes on from JBLFXD010000604.1 coordinate 1,395, forward strand.
GCTTGTCGAAGTTCAACAAGCTGGTCGACAAGGCTGGCAAGGGCGGAGTGCTGGCCGGTCACGCGGTGTTCGACCTGCACCAGACGGACGGCTTCGTTCTCGATCTGACGACCGCTCTAGCGGAAGATTGCGGCCTGACGATCGACATGGAAGGTTACCGGATTGCGGAAGAGGAACACCGGCAGAAGAGCGGCACGGGCAGTTGGGGTGTGATGGCCGCTGGGCCGCTCGACGCCATCCGCCAGAAGCATGGCGACACCGAATTCCTCGCTTACGATGCCACCGACGCCGAAGCAAAGGTTGTCGGGATCGTCGTTGACGGAGTTGCCGTCGAGTCGGTGAAGGACGGAGATTCGCTGATCGACGTCGTGCTGGATCGTTCGCCGTTCTATGGCGAGTCCGGCGGACAGGTCGGCGATACGGGCTGGGTATCCCGCAGCGGAGCTGACTTCGAAGTCATGGACGCTCAGAAACATACCGGACTGGTCGTTCACCGCGGCAAGCTGAACGCCGGAACGCTAAAAGTCGGACAGTCGGTCACCGCAGAAGTAACGCTCGATCGACGAGCGGGCATCCAGCGAGCACACTCAGCCACACACCTGCTGCATCACGCGTTGCACACGGTTCTGGGTGATCACGCCGTGCAGCGAGGCTCCAAGGTTGAAGACGACATTCTCCGTTTCGACTTCTCGCACGGAACAGCCGTCACGCCGGAAGAGATGCTGAGAATCGAAGACATCATCAACGACCGAATCTCCGAAGGAGCGGCGGTCGAAATTAACTTCATGTCGAAAGAAGAAGCTCAAGCCGGCGGCGCGATGGCTCTGTTCGGCGAGAAATACCCCGACCGAGTTCGTGTCGTCACGATGGGCGACTACAGCAAAGAACTCTGCGGCGGAACTCACCTTACCAACACTGGGCAGGTCGGCCTGTGCCGACTCGTCAGTGAAGAAAACGTCGCGGCAGGAGTCCGACGAATTGTCGCCACGACCGGCCGTGAAGCTCTGAAACGAGTTCGAGAAACAGACTCGCTCGTCAAAGAGATCGCCGTCTCGCTGAAGACTCAGCCGCAGGAACTGCCACGACGAATTCGGCAACTGCAGGATGAAATCCGCGACGCTCGCAAGGAACTGTCGAAGCAGGCGTCGCAGTCAATCAGCGGAGCCGTCGACGATCTGGTCGCTGGCGCCGAAGACGTCGACGGCGTGAAGATCATCACTCACCTGGCGTCAGGACTCGACCGCGACGGGCTCCGAGAGTTCGCTGACAAGCTGCGAGGCAAAGCCGGTTCGGCAGCCGTGCTGCTGGGCATGGAAGTTGACGGAAAGGTCGCGTTGCTGGCTGCGGTCACGAAAGACGTCATCGCGAAAGGGGCCAAGGCCGGCGACTGTGTCCGTGAGGCTGCCAAAGCAGTCGGCGGTGGTGGCGGCGGACGCCCGGACCTTGCTGAAGCTGGCGGCAAGAATCCAGACAAACTTCCAGAAGCGTTGAAAATCGGAGCGGACGTCTTCCGGAAAGCGCTGGGCGGTTAAACTACTACAGAAAACAGCCGCAGATAGGCGCCGATAAACGCAGATAGTTCAGGCATCTGCGTTTATCGGCGTCCATCTGCGGCTTCACTCCTTTGTCAGTCCGACAACGATTCTTAAGAGCACGGATTGCTGAGAGGTCCTGATCATGGCTTCAGACAAACCTGTCGCACTCATCACCGGCGGGGCGCGCGGGATTGGGCTGGGGATTGCGAAGTCGCTGGCCGCTGATGGCTACGCGCTGGCGTTGAACGGTGTCCGGTTGGAAGACCAGGTCGAGGATGTGCTCGCTTCGTTTCGCGATGCCGGCACGACGGTCGCCTATTGCCAGGGCGACGTTGGTTCGGATTCCGACCGTAAAGCCATCATTGAGAAGGTTCGCAACGAGTTCGGTCGGCTGGACGTGCTGATCAACAATGCCGGGATCACTTCTCCCGGACGAAAGGATCTGCTTGAGGCGGACGAAGAGAGTTTTGATCGGGTCGTCGCTGTCAACCTGAAAGGCCCGTACTTCCTGACTCAGCTCGCCGCGAATTTCATGATCGAGTTGCGTGACGCCGGCATCGAAGCGGAACCCTGCGTCGTCAATGTCTCGTCGATTTCTGCGGAGTTCGTCTCGACAAACCGCGGCGACTACTGCCTCACCAAAGCGGCGACCGGTATGGCGACCAAACTGTGGGCAACACGGCTCGCGGAGTTTGGCATTCGCGTCTACGAAATTCAGCCAGGCATCATTAAGTCAGACATGACTTCAGGCGTGACCGAAAAATACGACCGCCTGTTTGAAGACGGACTGGCTCTCGAAAAACGCTGGGGCGAACCTGAAGACATTGGTCGAGCGGTCGCGACGCTCGTTCGAGGCGACATCCCCTACGCAACGGGACAGGTCCTGTACCTCGACGGCGGCATGCGAATCCCACGTCTGTAAGAATCCGTGTGCCACTGGCTTTGCCAGTGCTTTTTTGAATCGGCAAACCGCAGCGAACTCAACACTGGCAGAGCCAGTGGCACACGGCGGTGAATTTTTCAATCGGCAAAACAGTAGGCTGGAACAAGCTCCGCGCAGTTCCGGCAATTCGAACGGGTTTAGACTCTCGACTGCCGGAACTGCGCGGAGCTTGTTCCAGCCTACAAAAAATCACAGCCTCGACGCGTCGGGTTATGAAAACAGCTTTGTGGCCGACACGAGGGACGGCCACAAAGCTGGCGTTCTACGAGTGCAGCATTCACGTTACGGGAGATCGACCGTCTTCAGTTGCATGGCTCCGCTTTCGGCCTGAATCAGCACAACGGCACTCGTGCTGTTCAGTTTGTCGAGCTGCACAACGCCTTGCAGCGACGCAATTGTGTCGTAAGTCTGCCCGGCAGTTCCGCTGACTTTCTCACTGAGTCCTTTATTCGTCGCGATGTCTTCGGTGCTGATTTTCATGACGCCGCGAGCGCTGTTTGCCATCAGCAGAAAATCCTTGCCGTCTTTCTCGTAGACGATCATGTCGAGTGGTCGGTTGCGGTTGCCCAGTTCGGCGACCGTTGTACCGACCGTTTTTCCGCCGGCCTTCAGACTCGACAACGGAAATTTCACGAGCGGCGTGCAAACATAACCGGCCAGCAGCGTTGGCTCGCCGTTAATGTTGAACGGGACGAACGTTCGAATCGCTGATCCGTCTTCGACTCGGCCGTGTGCTGCGTGGAAGATTTCGATCCGTGAACCGTGATCGGCTTTCGCGAACGGGAAGGCGATCTCGCGAACTGTCGATCCGGTTCGGCCTTCGCTACTGGCGGTGAGGCCAGACACGATGACTCTTCCATCGACGTAGGCGAGGTCGGTGATCGCGTCATCACGCGAATTCCGTGGTCCACGTCGGGATGGAATCGCCTTGTCTGCCGGAACGTTTGGCAGGTCGACTTTCGAGAACGCAACCTTGCTCAGCGTGACTTCGCTGAACGCGCCTTT
>JBLFXD010000605.1:0-4859 GCA_047611045.1 Planctomycetaceae bacterium
CGTGGGGACACAAAATAACTCGTTCCTACGCTCCGCGTGGGAACGCCTGACTGGACGCTCCGCGTCCTTACTCCGAAAAACAAACCAATTCAGCAATAGAACAGCCCATGGGCAGAACACGATTTCGATTTGACGAAGAACGGCGACCACATTTTCTCACGTGCACGGTGGTCGGATGGCTGCCCGTTTTCACTCGCCCGGACTGCGTTCAGATTATTCTCGACTCTCTGGGATTCTTACAGCGTGAAGACCGGATTACGTTGCTGGCGTACGTCGTTATGGAAAACCATCTTCACCTGATTGCGTCGGCAGAGAACTTGTCGAAGGAGATTGGAAGCTTTAAGTCGTTCACGGCGCGACAGATTCTGGACCGGCTTGTTGAGCTGAATGAGACGACAATTCTCCGTCAGTTAAAGGCTGAGAAAATGGCATTCAAGAACGATCGACAGTTCCAGTTCTGGCAGGAGGGCAGTCATCCGCAGGTGATTTCGGATGAAGCGATGATGTGGCAGAAACTCGAATACATTCATAACAATCCCGTGAAGCGGGGATATGTTGATGATCCGCTGGCGTGGCGTTATTCGAGCGCACGAAATTACGCGCGGCGGGATGGGTTGATCCCGGTAACGACGGACTGGCAGTGAATAGTCGTGTTGGGACGCGGAGCGTCCACGCTTACGTTCCCACGCGGAGCGTAGGAACGAGAAGTGGCTTCCCACGCGGAGTGTAAGAACGAGTGATTGGCTTGCGAAAAGGAAATGATCGAGCGATATGGCAACCGTAGCAGAACCAAAATCAAACGGCTCATACAGTGCTGACGACATCGACGTTCTCGAAGGGCTCGAAGCTGTTCGGATGCGGCCTTCGATGTACATCGGCGGCGTCGACAGCAAGGGACTTCATCATCTTCTGTGGGAAGTCGTTGACAACTCGGTCGACGAATACCTCGCCGGGCATTGCTCTGACATCAAAGTGACGCTGCACAAGGACGGGTGTTCGTGCACGGTCAGTGACAACGGTCGTGGCATCCCCGTCGACAAGCACAAGAAGTACAAGAAGTCCGCGCTGGAAGTCATCCTGACCGTGCTGCACGCCGGCGGAAAGTTTTCGAACAAGAATTACGGACGCAGCGGCGGCCTGCATGGTGTCGGTTCGTCGGTTGTGAACGCTCTCTCGGGCGAGATGACCGCGACGGTCCATCGCGACGGGCACGAATACTTCCAGGCGTACAGTTGTGGAGTGCCCAAGGCACCCGTCAAAAAGATCAAGCCATTTCGAGGTCACGGAACGACGATCTTTTTCCGACCGGATGAGAAGATTTTTCGAACAATCCACTTCAAGAGCGACGTCATCCGCCAGCACCTGGAGGACATCTCGTTCATTCACGGTGGCCTGAAGATTGTTTTCGTCGACGAGGTCAAGAAGGAGACGCACGAGTACTCGAATCCAGAAGGCATCGCTGCGTATCTCGACAAGATCCTGAGCGACGAGAAGCGGAAGTCGGTTCACGAGGAGAAATTCACATCGGAGAAGGACGCCGCAGACGGAACGCGGTACGAGATCGCCCTGCGCTGGACCGAGTCATCGGACAACTGGATACGCAGTTATGTAAACGGCATCCGGACACACGCCGGAGGGACTCACGAATCCGGCTTCAAGTCAGGGATCACCAAGGCCGTCAAGAATTACATGGAAGTCCACGAAATCCGGCCGAAGGGTGTTGCCGTAGGCCCCGAGGATATCCGCGAAGGAACGTGTGCGATTCTGTCGGTGTTTCATTCAGACCCGATGTTTCAGGGACAGACCAAGGAGAAACTCAACAATCCGGAAGTCGCCGGGCAGGTCGAAGGTCTGGTCCGGGCCGGGGTCGAGACGTGGATGAACAATAATTCAACCATCGCCGACGCCATTATTTACCGCATTATTCAGTCTGCAAAGGCTCGAGCGGCGAGTCGTGAAGCGATCAAGGAAGTTAGACGAAAGTCTGCATCATCCAAGCGTGTTACGTTGCCGGGCAAGCTGCTGGATTGCCGATCTACGGACGCGGACGAGTCGGAGTTGTTCATCGTCGAAGGTGACTCGGCCGGTGGTTCAGCCGGCATGGGCCGCGACAGTCGGAAACAGGCCATCCTGCCTCTGCGTGGCAAAGTGCTCAACACTGAGTCGCTGACTGTTTCGCGGGCTGTCGCCAACCAGGAAATCAGCGATCTGGTCGAGACACTCGGGACGGGGATCGGTCCGAACTTCGACATCCGCCAGCTTCGTTACGGACGAGTCATTCTCCTGATGGATGCTGACAGCGACGGTTACCACATCAGTACGTTGCTGCTGACCTTCCTGTTCCGCCACATGATGGAACTCGTCCGGCAGGGGCGAGTCTACCTGGCTCAGCCGCCGCTGTACCGAATCTCGATCGGAAAAGAGATCCATTACGCACAGGATGACGCGGCCAAAGAAGAGATTCTTTCTGGTCTGGCTGCCAACCGAAAGTACGAGGTCACGCGTTTCAAAGGTCTGGGCGAAATGACGCCGCAGCAGCTACGTGACACAACGCTGGACCCGAAGACTCGAACACTGCTGCAGGTAAACATCGAAAGCCAGGTCGAAGCCGACCAGACGTTCACACAACTCCTGGGTAAAGACCCCAGCGAGCGTTACCGCGTGATCATGGAAGAGTCGACGATGGTCGACGACCTGGACGTTTAAGCCTGCGGATCGTCGAACGGTCGCTGAAATCTCAGCACTACCAAAAGCAGAACGCGGGCAACCAATGATTGCCCGCGTCCATCGGTGAAGCATCGTGCTCCCGATTGGGGAGACGTTGTCGTTGGCTATTCTTCTTCTTCGTCTGCTGCTTCCAGCGCTTTGGCTTCTGCGGCAGCCGCTTCCTTTTCCTCTTCAGTCTCCCAGACGAAAACGTGGTCTTGGAATGAGTCGAGGATGATCAGATCGCCGGAAGCAACGAACGTGAAACCAGCTTCTTCAGCCAGCTTCGATTGCTCGGTATCCTTTTCGATCAGGCCGTCATCCGGGAAAACTCTCCACCATTGAAGGTGCGGCCAGTCGCGCCGGACCGTCTTCAGGACAGTCTGGATGGTTCGACCGCTGACTCCCGGACTGAATCCGGCTTTGCGAGCCACTCGAGTGAAAGAGCCAACCTTGTCAGCTCGCTTAATTTCCCACAGAAGTTCTGCGACTTCCGCAGCACGTACAGACGCCATTACCGACTCCTCGTCAAAAGCAAATGAAGCAAGAGCAGTCTCGTGTCCTGGCCGCCGATGCCGTCCTGGCTCGGCCTTTTGAGGCGTGGCCAAAGCTTTCGCACCTGACCTCGGGCTATGTTCGAGAAACCGATTCCGTAAATTCTTCCGGAGGAATTCCCGCGTAGAGACTGCCGTTCGATGTGTTTTTAAGAACGTTCGCTTAATCTAGTCCTTTGTCTGGACACACTCAAGCGCGTGCGAGCGCCGCTTTTGGGCGGTCGATGATTCTCGGTTGATATCAAGAAAGTCTGATGCGATGGCGGTTTATGAAGAGCACGGAGTCCGGTTTGAGTATCCGGACAACTGGGAGTTGAGCCACGAGCATCACGACGAAGACTTTTCGGTCACGATCGAAAGCGAAGGCACCGCGTTCTGGATGCTGTCCGTGTTGCAGGGCCGCCCGGTCGCTGAAGACGTTATCGAGGCCGCCTTGGAGTCATTCAGAGCCGAATACGATCCTGTTGACGTCTACGAAAGCGAAGACAGCATCTGCATGCTCCCGACGGTTGCCAGGGATGTCGATTTTTACGAACTCGAAATGGTCAACCGAGCCAGTTTGCGGGCTTGCGAGACGGATTCGACGACGATGTTTGTGCTCTTGCAAATGTCTGATACCGAGCGTGCTGAAGCCGAGCCGCTGCTCAAAGCGATCACTGACAGCCTGATGTGCGAATCCGACGACGACGAAGGACTGGACGTCACCGACCCGTTCGCGTTCGATAATCTTTTCGGCGCGATCGACAACGTCATCGAGGCTTCTGCGGAACCTCACCTCGACGACTCTGCCAATTCCGCCGCGGACAGCTCTGAAGAATAAGGCTGATTCTATGAAGCGAGTCGTTCTCGCGATGAGCGGCGGTGTCGACAGCTCGGCAGCGGCCGTCCTGCTCCAGGAGCAGGGGTACGAGGTCATCGGTCTGTTTATGCGGTCCGGGGCGACCGACGAGCAGACCTGCTCGACGGGACTCGGCATCACGCTGCCCGTTGTCAATGCAAAGTCGAACAAGCAGGGATGCTGCAGCGCGTCCGACGCTGCGGATGCGCGACGAGTCGCCGATCGACTCGACATTCCATTTCACGCGCTGAACTTTCAGGACGCGTTCGGCAGGATCAAGGACTACTTCGCCGACGAATACCTCGCCGGCCGCACGCCGAATCCGTGCGTGATGTGCAACAACTGGCTGAAGTTCGGCAAGCTGTGGGACTTCGCGCAAAAGGTCGGCGCCGAGTACATCGCGTCGGGGCATTACGCGCGACTTGAGCAAGCGGTGCAGGCGCCGCAGCTCGACGGAGCGAATGAGTCGGTGGGGGCAGGGGAGTCGACTCGTAGCTCAGCGGACGAGTCAGCTGTCGGGCCGGCGATCTATCGGGGGCGAGACGGCGGCAAAGATCAGTCGTACGTCCTGTTCGGCATTGATCGGGCAATCCTTGACCGGGTGATCTTTCCAGTTGGAAACTTCGACAAACCGGATGTTCGCGAGAAGGCTCAGCAGTCGGGACTCCGAGTTCACGACAAGGCCGACAGTCAGGAAATCTGCTTCATTCCTGACAACGACTATGCAGGCTTCCTCGAACGGTACCGAGGGAAGCAGGACA
>JBLFXD010000606.1:0-4852 GCA_047611045.1 Planctomycetaceae bacterium
GTGCGATCAACGCGAATAGCCACAATTTGGCTGCGAAGAATGAAATGACGCCAACACTTAGACATGCCCCAGCGACGATTTGCAGATTTCCGGTAAAAGCTGCAAGGAGGATGACTGTGACGTAGACCAGGATTGCTGAAGCTACGGGTTTCCACAATGCAACAGGCTCCGGGCCGACGTCAACAACACGACCTTCGGTGCCACCACCCAGAAACCCAAGGCTCATCTTCTGAGGCTCGTCCACATTCTTTCGACAGGATGGACACGTTCCATCTGTCATCGGAACCGTACGGTTTCGGCAGTGAGGGCAGTTTTGAATCCCGCGTGACATCGGTAGGCCATCCCGTTCAGTGGGCGAGTTGTGTTCATACTGTCGACGAATTATGCAGTCCCAGGAGAAACTTGCTACCGAGCACCGAAGCGGCGAGTCAATTGGGTGATGGTTGGCAGACTTCTATACTCCCGACTCAGCTCTTGACCAATTGACCATCGCCCAAAGCAATTCTCATCATTGATAGACCGTCTCATGGCTCGACGCGGAACCGGCTCGGCAACGACGAAAAAAGCAGCAACAGTAAAAGCGGCGAACGGTAAAACCTCGAAGGCAGTGGCGAAGAAGCCTCGTAAAACGAAAACCAGCTCCGAGTCGCAGGAGATCGTCATTCGCGGCGCGCGGGAGCATAACTTGCGCGATGTCTCGCTGAAGCTGCCGAAGAACAAGCTGATCGTCATGACGGGGGTCAGCGGTTCGGGGAAGAGTTCGCTGGCGTTTGACACGCTTTACGCGGAAGGGCAGCGGCGGTATGTCGAGTCGTTGTCCAGCTACGCGCGGCAGTTTCTTGGGCAGATGCCCAAGCCGGAAGTGGACGCGATCACCGGCCTGGCTCCGTCGATTTCGATCCAGCAGAAGACCAGCGGTCGTAATCCTCGCAGCACCGTCGGCACGATCACAGAGATCTATGATTATCTGCGAGTGCTGTTTGCCCGAGTCGGCACGCAAAGCTGCTATCAGTGCGGGAAGCCAGTCACGGCGCAGTCGGTCGAGCAGATCATCGACACGATCGCTCGCTACGAAGACGGGACGAAGTTCCAAATCCTCGCGCCGATCATCCAGGGCCAGAAGGGCGAGTACCGCGACCTCTTTGACGACCTGTTGAAACAGGGCTTCGTCCGAGCACGCGTCGACGGCGAGATCGTTCAACTGTCGGAAGACCTGAAGCTCGACCGGCAGATGCGTCACAACATCGAAGTCATTATTGACCGGTTGGTTGCCGGAAAAACACTGCGTGCCCGACTCGCCGAATCCGTCGAGCAGGCGTTGAAGCTCGGCGAAGGCAGCCTGCTGATTGTGGTCGAGGGTCAAGGGTCAAGGGACAAGGGACAGACGTCGAGAGACGAGAGTCGAGGGACGAGAGCAAAACAGGACAGCACAGAAGCCCTCGCCCCTCAGCCCTCGTCCCTTGACCCTTCCAGCGAGCAGCTTTTCAGTTCGCATTATGCCTGCACTGATTGCGGAATCAGTTTCGAACCGCCGTCGCCGCAGCTCTTCAGCTTCAACAGTCCGCAGGGCATGTGTCATGAATGCAACGGGATGGGCCAACGGTTTGAGTTCGTCGTCGAGTCACTGATTCAGGACGAAAAGAAATCGCTGTGGAACGGTTGTCTGGCATTGCTGGGAGCGATCAAGGGCATCGGCCGTTGGCGGCGTCACATTTACAAGGGCGTCGGAGGGGCCATCGAAACAGACCTCGGTCTCAAAGAAGGCAGCTTCCTCAAGACACCGTGGAAGGATTTATCCGACGAGCAGAAGCGGCTGTTTCTGTACGGGATGGGCGATCGGCACATTACTTACGAATGGGGTTACCGAGGCGGCACATGGAAACACGGCGGCACGTTCGACGGATTCATTCCCGAACTGCTCGATGGCTATCGCAAAACGAACAACCCGATGCGTCGGCGGCAGCTCGAAAAGCACATGCGATTCGTGAAGTGCACCCGTTGCGGCGGCAGTCGCCTTAATCGACAGGCCGCTGCCGTCACGCTGACGACAGCCAGCGAGGCTTATCTCAACGGCTCGGCAGCAAACAGCAGAACGGCGGGCTCGAAGAAGAAAAAGAAGGGCAGTCGCAAAGATCAGCGACCGGCCACACTTAATATCTCAGAAGTCTGCGCGTTGGACATTCAATCGGCATGGCAGTTCTTCGAGTCGCTCGACCTGTCCGAAACGCAGCAGTACATCGCCGGCGAGGCTCTCAAAGAAATTCGCGGGCGGTCAGGTTTCCTGCTGAGGTGCGGGCTGAATTACCTCACGCTCGAACGCACGGCGCCGACACTTTCTGGCGGCGAGAGTCAGCGCATTCGACTCGCCGGTCAGATCGGCTGCGGACTGGTCGACGTCGTTTACATCCTCGACGAACCGTCCATCGGGCTGCACCCTCGCGATAACAAAATGCTGCTCGACAGCCTGTGCGACCTGCGCGACCAGGGCAACACCGTGATCGTCGTCGAGCATGACGAAGAGACCATGGAAGCCGCCGACCACATCGTCGACTTCGGACCGGGGCCGGGAGTGCGTGGCGGAGAGATCGTCGTCGAAGGATCGGTCAACGACGTTAAGAAGTCGAAGAAAAGCGTGACCGGTCAGTTTCTTTCCGGACGCCGAAAAATCGAAGTCCCGACTGAGCGGCGACCGGGCAACGGACAGCTCATCACGATCAACGGAGCGACGCATCACAATCTGCAGAACGTTGATGTCGAGTTCCCGCTCGGCTGTTTTATCTGTGTCACCGGAGCCAGCGGTTCGGGTAAGAGTTCGCTCGTCAACGACATCCTCTGGCAGACGCTCAATCGAGACATCAACAAAGGCAAAGGCCAGCCCGGCGATCACGAATCGGTCACCGGCATCGAAAATGTCGACAAGGCGATCGACATCGATCAGTCGCCGATCGGCCGCACTCCGCGTTCCAACCCTGCAACGTATGTCAAACTTTTCGATCTGATTCGCGTTCTGTATGCAAAGCTGCCGGAAGCGAAAATTCGCGGCTACAAGCCGGGGCGATTCAGTTTCAACGTCAGAGGCGGGCGCTGCGAAGCGTGCGAAGGTCACGGTGCCAACAAACTGGAAATGGACTTCCTCGCCGACATCTGGGTGACCTGCCCGGTGTGCAACGCTCAGCGTTTTCATCACGAAACGCTGGAAGTTCGCTTCAAGGGAAAGAACATCGCCGAAGTCCTCAACATGGACGTCCAGGAAGCTCTCGAACATTTCGAAAACGTTCCGAAGATTCACCGGCTGCTGCAGACACTGCACGACGTCGGCCTCGACTATCTCAAGCTGGGACAACCATCGCCCACGCTTTCCGGCGGCGAAGCTCAGCGAATCAAACTGGCACGGGAACTCGGCAAACGCTCGACCGGGCAAACGATTTACCTGCTCGACGAACCGACAACCGGGCTCCACTTTGCGGACGTTGAAAAACTGCTGGAAGTGCTGCACGGCTTTGTCGAAAACGGAAACACAGTCCTCGTTGTCGAGCACAGCGTTGACGTTATCAAGACCGCCGACTGGGTGATCGACGTCGGCCCCGAAGGCGGCTCTGGTGGCGGTACCGTTGTCTGCGCGGGAACGCCCGAAGCCGTTGCCGCCAACCTGGACTCGCACACCGGAACGGCTTTGGCACCGGTCCTTGGTATCAAGCGTCGTGCGAAGCGAGGATCCAAGAGCGCTGAGGAAGACGCCCTGCGATGGCAGAAGGACACGTCCCGTCTGTCATCTCAGAATGCTCCACGCGCTGTCACCGTTCGCGGAGCGTCGCAGCACAACCTGCAGAACATCGACGTCGACATTCCTCGCGACCGGATGAACGTGTTCTGCGGCCCCAGCGGCAGCGGGAAGACATCGCTCGCGATGGACACGCTTTATGCCGAAGGTCAGCGGCGCTACGTCGAGTCTCTTTCGGCATACGCTCGGCAGTTTCTGGGGCAGATGCCGAAGCCTCGCGTCGAGCACATTCACGGTCTGCAACCGTCGATCGCGATCGAGCAGAAAAGTGTCGGCTCGACACCGCGTTCAACCGTCGGAACGGTCACCGAGATTTACGACTACCTTCGCATTCTGTGGTGCCGCCTGGGAACTCAGCACTGCCCAGCATGCCAGACTCCGGTCAACACGCAGACGACGGACGAGGTGATCGAGCGGCTGCTTTCTCTCGAAGAAGGTACGAAGTTGCTGCTGCTGGCTCCGCAGGAAATCCGAGTCGGGCAGGCTTACGAACGCCTGTGGGACAACCTTCGCGAGCAGGGGTACGCGCGGGTCCGCATCGACGGCACAACTCACCGACTGGAGGACGTTCCGGAAATCGATCGCAAGCGGAAGCACAATGTCGAAGTCGTCGTCGACCGGATCAACGTCAAGAGTCGACAACGGTCACGAATCGCTGACTCCGTCGAGATTGCACTGGGCCTCGGGCAGGGAGTGATGCGGACGGCGCTGGTTGATGACAACCGCGACGAGACCGACTGGAAAGTCGACTCGTACAGTCTGTTCCGAGCGTGTGAAGAATGCGGCCGCAGTTTCGAAGAGCTGATCCCCAACAATTTCTCGTTTAACAGTCCGTTGGGCTGGTGTCCGGAATGCGAAGGTCTGGGCATTCAACAGGGCACCGATCTGAACGTTCTGCTGAACGATCCGCACCGCTCGCTGCAGGATGCCGCCGTTGCCGTCTGGCCGGATCCGGGCAGCAGCCCCGTCTTCCTGGCGATGCTCCAGGCAATGTCGAAGAGCGTCGGGATCCGACTCGACGTTCCGTTCGCACAGCTGGACCCGGTCCATCGTCGAGCGGTTCTTTACGGA
>JBLFXD010000607.1:0-4852 GCA_047611045.1 Planctomycetaceae bacterium
TCAGCCACTTTGGATTCCTGACCGACTGGCGAATTGTTGGGCCGTTCGACAACCGCGAATTCATCGGGTTCGACATTGCGTACGCCCCGGAAGAGGAACTTGACTTTGCGGCGAAACTGAAAGCCAAAGAAGGCGAAGTCGCCTGGGGTGAGATCACAACGTCCGATGAGTTCGGCATTGTGGACATCGCCAAGTCAGTCGCTCCTCACAAAGGCGCGGTGATGTACCTCGCAACGTCGTACGAGGCAGCTGCGGATCGAAACGTCGAATTTCGTTTTGGAACGCCGAACGCGTGGAAGTTGTGGGTCAACGGAAAGTTCCTCTTCGGCCGCGACGAGTATCACCGCGGCATGGCCATCGACCAGTACCGTGTCCCGGCAAAGTTGAACGCAGGCAAAAACGTCATCCTGTTGAAGCTTTGCCAGAACGAACAGACTGACGATTGGGCACAGCGATACCAGATTCAGATTCGAGTCTGCGATCCGTCCGGTGTTGCCGTTCTGCCCGTCAAATCGAAAAGCCAGGCAACATCAGACGCGCGACCTCAGAAACGTCAGCCTCAACGATTGACTGCACAAGCCGAAGGAGTTTCCGAATGATCAACCTGCAAAATGCTTCCGTGCGTCGAATCGTTCCGCTGATCGCGGCCGTCGTTTCTGCGACCTGCCTGACCGGAGCGGACTGGCTGCAATTTCGCGGCAACGATGTTTCCGGAGTCTCTGCGCTGTCCGAGATTCCCGCCACCTGGTCAGACACCGAAAACGTCGCCTGGAAAGTTGATCTGCCTGGCCGTGGCGCTTCCGGTGCTATCGTCATTGGCGATCAGGTCGTCGTGACGGCGAGCAGCGGTTTCCGGCAGGACCGGCTGCACGTTCTGTCGTTCGATCGAGCGAGCGGAAAGAAAGTCTGGGAACGTCAGTTCTGGGCAACCGGACGAACGATGACTCACCCGAAAATGGCTGTCGCCACGCCGACTCCGGCTTCCGATGGAAAACGAATCTTTGCGTTCTACTCAAGCAACGACGTCGTCTGCCTGGACCTCGATGGCAATCTTCAGTGGTTGCGAGGCCTGACTCACGACTTTCCGAACGCCAGCAACAGTCTCGGTATGTCGTCTTCACCAATCGTGATCGGCGACACGCTGATCGTGCAGGTCGAGAACGACGCCGAGTCCTTCGCAACCGGCCTCGACACAGCGACCGGCAAAGCACGATGGAAAAAGGTCCGCCCCAAAAAGGCAAACTGGACTTCACCGACGCTCTGGCAGAACGGCGATTCCGAGGCCCTCGCACTGCTTCAGTCATCAGCCGGGATCGAAGCGGTCGATCCTCGGACGGGCGAAACTCAGTGGAAGTTCGGCGACGGTGCGTCGACAATTCCTTCGTCTGTCGTCACAACTGACTCGCTACTCGTCCCTTCGAACGGTCTGACCGCGTTACGACTCGGCGAAGAACTGGAAGGCGACGCGGCTTCTCCCGAAGTTCTGTGGAACGACCGAAAACTCGGCCCAGGCACATCGAGCCCCATCGTCGTTGACGGCAAAGTCTTCGTCGTGAACCGGGCAGGAGTCCTGCAGGCGGCCGACGTAAACACCGGCAGCCTCTTGTGGCGACTCCGCCTGAAGGGACCATTCAGTGCCACTCCGGTCGCGGCTGGCAAGCACCTGATATTCTTCAACGAAAAAGGCGACGCTCAGGTTGTCGACATCAGTGGAGCCGAAGGCGAAATTGTCGGAGAGAACACGGTCGGCGAGACAATCCTCAGCACCCCAGCCATCTCCGACAACGAAATGTTCGTCCGCAGCGACGGGCACCTTTGGAAGATCGCGAAGTAAGACATAAAGTCTAAATCGCAGAGAACCGCTGAGGACAGACGCAGAGATCGCAAAGAATTCCCCAGCATCTGCCGTGTTCACTGACGAAACGATAAAACGCAGAGACCTCTCCGGTCTCTGCGTTTTTTTACCTCTGTGTACTCTGCGATTTTTTCCGAACTACCGGCTTGCTGACTGAAGTCGCGCCAGACTTTCGGCGAAGTGGCGTGGGTCTTCGGCGAAGGTTGCTCGGTGCTTCAACGATCGGAAGAGGACGACTCGGCCTCGGTAGACGGCGGCGGTTAAGGCCGCTCCCTGGGTTTCTTTTTCGCCTTTGACCGAGGCGACCGGGCAGTGGCCGTCGGCGAGTGGCCAGTACTTTGCTGGCTCGGCGAGGAAAGCCTGCTGGTGTTTTTCGGAAGCGAATTGCAGCTTCACGCCACGATACTCTTCAGTGATCTTCGAGCTGCCTCGAACGAGGTCGCGATCGTCGAGCATCGACACCAGGCACATTCCAGAGAATGCAGTCTCCGGTGCCGGCATGCGAGCAGCGACTGGTCGGGCGACTGGCTTCTCCGACGTCTTCTTGACCACGGCCTGCTGCAATTGCGGTTTCTGTTCTTTGCAGAATGGCGAAAGGTGCTGCGCCATCTGGGGAGCTTTGTGAAAGCCGGTGATTCTGCCCAGGACGTTCAGCTCGGGTGAGATGACGACGGTCGAAGGAAAGGCTTCGATGTCGAGCAGTTGTACGGCTCGCTCGTTTTCGTCGGCGTCCAGCACGACGGGAACGAAGTACTCGTTCACTCGGGCGATGACCTTCTGATCGGCGAAGGTTTCATCCAGCAGCTTGTGGCAATAGTGGCACCACGAAGCCGTGAACGTAATCAGAATCGGCTTGCCAGTCGCCTGGGACTCGGCGGCGGCCTTTTTGAGGTCGTTGCCCCATTTCAACTCGGCCGAAATTCCGGCACTTTGAAACATGGCAAGAATGACCAGAGCTGCCAGCACGGTGACCGTTTTTTGCCCGAACTTCATATCGCACCTTAGCGTGAGTGGCCGAGTTGGCGGGAAAATCCCGGTTACTTACCGAGTAACGGCCTGAAACTGGCCAGACAGGCCAACGCCGAAATCCCCTTCCGTAACACTCACTATCGGCACAATCGGGGGGGCAGACTGTAACTCAGCAGACAGTCAAACTGTGGGATTCTCAACAACGGCGGTGATGAGCTGGCAGAGTTTGACTTTGCGTCCACCACGACCAGAACTCCGTTCTTCAGGATTTGAACCACAAATGGACACGAATAAACACGAATGCAACATTCTGGCGACACGAGGATCCGTGTTTATTCGTGTCCATTCGTGGTTCTGGCGAGCCGGCTGAATCGCGGCTTCGCGCACGAAAAAGGCTGCCTCGCCGAAATGAGGCAGCCTTTTCAAGGTTTTGGTCAGTCTTTGAGCCGAGGAGCTGACCGCTACTCGTTGATGATGTCGCGGACGGTGCCGCCGCCGGGGATCATCGGCAGGACGTGTTCCTGGTACGGGCAGATCATTTCGAGCAGGTACGGTCCGTCGTAGTTGATCATCTCTTCGATGGCGGCGGGCAGATCCGCTTTATTGCTGACCTGTCGCGCCCCGAGTCCCATGCTCTCGGCCATTTTGACGAAGTTCGGAAACGTCTCGCCAAAGGTTCCGTCGCCTTTTCCGACAGCCATTTTGTCGTCGATCGGGCCGAGGTAGGTGTGAGCTCGGTTGCCTTCCATGAAGCGGTCTTCCCACTGCATCACCATGCCCAGGTGCTGGTTGTTGAGCAGGAAGACTTTGACATTCAGCTTTTCGCAGAACAACGCTGCGAGTTCCTGAATGTTCATCATGACGGAGCCGTCGCCGTCGATATCGATGACCAGAGCTTCCGGGTGAGCCGCCGCGACGCCCATCGCCGCCGGCAGGCCGAAGCCCATCGTTCCCAGGCCGGAACTGCTAAGCCACCGCTTCGGCTTGCTGAATTTGTAGTACTGAGCCGCCCACATCTGGTGCTGGCCGACTCCGACCGCGACGTAAGTGTCAAGATTCTTCGTCTGCCGCCACAATTCCTGAATGGCTGCCTGCGGGTAGATCAAGTCGTCTGATTGCGTGTGCTTGAGCGGGAACTTTTCTTTCCAGTCGGAACACTGAGTTCGCCACTCGTCGATCTTTGGGCAGTCGTCTTCGGACAGAGCCGCGTTCAGGGCCACGAGGAAATCTTTCACATCGGCGACGACTGGGATGTGGGCTTCCTTGTTCTTGTGAATCTCCGACGCGTCGATGTCGACGTGGATAATTTTTCCGTGGAGGGCGAACTCGTCCAGTTTGCCGGTCACGCGATCGTCGAAGCGGACGCCCAGAGCCAGCAGCAGGTCGGCTTCGTCAATGGCCATGTTGGCGTAGACGGTTCCGTGCATGCCGAGCATGTGCAGAGACTGCTCGTGATCGCCAGGGAACGCTCCGATACCCATCACCGTCGTCGTGACGGGGATGCCTGTTTTGAGCGCGAAGGCCGTCAACTCTTCCGAAGCGTCCGCGTTGATGACGCCACCGCCAACGTAAAGGATTGGCTTTTTGGCTCGGCGGATGGCGGCGATTGCCTGGCGAATTTGCTCGGGCGCCACTTTCCGCTGCAACGGCCGATAGCCCGGCAGCTTCATGGCAGGATCGTAGTCGAGTTCGTCTTCCGGCATGGACGCAAGCTGAATGTTCTTCGGGAAGTCGATCAGAACGGGGCCTGGTCGTCCGCTTTTAGCGACGAAGTAGGCTTCCTTAACGATGCGAGGAATCGACTCGAGGGCTTCGCGAACCGACGCGGGATCCGTGTAGTCGTCAGCGGTGATCATGTAGTAGTGCTTGGTGACGGCGCGGCAGATTTCGACGATCGGCGTCTCCTGGAAGGCGTCGGTGCCGATGACAGCCTGCGGAACCTGACCAGTAATCGCGATCAGCGGAACGCTGTCCATCTTGGCGTCGGCGATCGATGTGACCAGGTTGGTCGCTCCCGGACCGCTCGTC
>JBLFXD010000608.1:0-4851 GCA_047611045.1 Planctomycetaceae bacterium
GGCGGTCCATTGAATGCCGCAGTGCAGCTCTGCTACGACCCGTGCAACCTCTGGCTCACCGACGACGGCGAAAACGCGAACGAGATCACAGAAAGACTTCCCGTCGAATGGCTCTCGATGGTGCATCTTAAGCAACGAGTTGACGCTGCAATCTCGCCTCGACTGGAGCAGGGCGATGTCGACTGGCCGGGGCAACTGAGTCTGCTGAACAGTGCCGGGTACACCGGCCCGTTTCTGTTTGAGACCGCACCTTCGGAAGACGTCTGGGAATGTCTGCGCGACAGCCGTGACTACCTTGCGTCGATCATTCGCGGGATCTGCTAGCAGGGTGGACCCGCTACGAGTTACAGAATGGCACTTTGCTGACGCCGATTGATGTCGCGTCCTTTTAGCCGCGAAGCGGCGGCAGCACATAGCCGTGGGTGTCAACCCACGGATCAGGATCAAACCGGACATGAGAGCCGCGAAGCGGCGGCAGCGAGACGATTGCTGTCGCCGCTTCGCGGCTGTGGCTCTTGTCAGTCTTTTTCTGCGGGCTCACGCCCGCAGCTAGATGCTGCCGTCGCTTCGCGACTCATGACTGACGATTCGAGGCTGTGAGTTCTTCAAAGTAGAAAGTAGCAGGCAAAGGAATGGGGGCAGAGGAATTACAGACCCTTCATTCCTTTGCCCCCATTCCTCTGCCTGAATTCCGTCGGACTCAGAAACGAAATTCGGACACTTATTGTTCGAGCAACTTTAGCCTGCGGACTTCGTGTCGAGGCAACCTCGCAGTAACTGAATCGGTCTGATGATGTCGTTCAAATCGGCGACTGGAATCAGACCGCCGACGACTCGCCGGCAGAAGATGTCGAGCATGATTTCTTCTTCGCTGCGGTCGACAGTGAGATTTTCGCGGATTGACTCCGCCGAGTCAGGTTGCCACGAAAGTTCGGTCGTTGAATTCAACTTTGCACTGCCGTATTCACAACGCATTTCGACTTCCGGCATCCACCGTTGCGAGACATCAGTCGCCAACAGAGCCGGCGTCAGCAGCGATGAATGCCTGCGGCCAGCCATCAGATCCTGAACGAAACTCGAAGCAGTGATAGTCGCATCGTGGCCTGCTGAGCGCAGCGTCAGCTTTGCCGTTCGGTTTCGATTGACGTCGTCTCGTGGATTTTCGGAAGCAGCTTTGCTGGCCGCGAGGGGCGGATACGACACATTGAATTCGAAAAACCTGTCGGTGGCAGTCGTCGTGCCATCTAAATCGCTCGTCGGGCAAACCGATGCTGATATCGGAAACGCTCGAAAGAGTGTGCGGCAGAAGTCGAGCCAGCCGACGAGCGATTCCAGTGTCGAGTCTGCAGCGGAGGTGGCCGCCCGGCGTTCTTCGGTTTCCGCCGATGCGGTTTGCCCGGCAAGGTCGATTACGATCTCGCACGGTTGCCCGATTTCGGTGGCGAAGAGTTCCTGAAGCCGGATGGCGCCCGGGAAGAACCGTCGCCACATGGCAGGCACGATCAGGCTGTTGGAATCGGTGTGCCAGGCTGTCTGCCGCTTTGAGTTGCCTTGTCCGGAGAACGGCCATGAGGCGAAGAAAACGGGTTTTTCCTGCCGCGCCAACAACGGCAAAACAGCGGTTCGCGTCCAGCCTGGATCCATTACCAGGATCGCTTCGACGTTACCGCGTTTGGCTAGAGCCGAAATCCCGGTCACCGGATCCGCGTCGAGATCTTTCGCTGCTTTCTCGGCACGAGCGAAAACCGGATCGTACACGGCTTCGACATGAATCGGCTGCCGCAGTCTCGCGAGGGCAGGGCGAAAGCGTTCCCATTGAGGGCCGACGCCGACAAGACCGACCTGAATCATGAATCACAAACCAGGGAAAACGCGATGTGAGTAGGGGCGTGTGTGGTGGCGAGGTTCAGACGTCGCGGCCATGAAAACCAAGCAGGATACCACATTCGACACTGCTTTGCCCAGACCTGGAAATATTGCTGAAAGCTGGGAAAAAGGGGGTTCTGAGGCTCTGGTAAAGCAAGGGCACAATCCAATAACCTCGCAGGATGCGCTCGACTTTTCGGGCATTCGGTCAGATGAATTGGTCGGTTGAATTTTTCACGGATGGCAGGGAGCCGTTGTGTCACTGATAAAGGTTATGGAACCTCGGTTCCGAGGCGATATTCGATTTCGCGGTGCGGCGTACGTTCAAAGCGAGCGGGTTGAGATCACTCATGTCACCGACGACCGTCTGTACGGCGTCGTTCACGATGGCGACGAGTTTCAGACACAACTGTCGCGCGACGACACTCAGGTCGTCCCGTTCTGCACCTGCGCGAAGGCGGGGCAGCAGGAAATTCACTGCAAGCACGTCTGGGCAACGATCCTGATCGCCGAGGATCAGGGCTACATTAGCAGCAGTCTCCGCGCCGGGCATTTTCCGCCATTCGTCGCGATTGACGACAACCTTGAACTCGATCTCGATTCAGACCTCTTCGACGACATCTCGATCGGCGACGCGTACGCACCGACTCAGCAGAAGGCGCGAGCGGCTCGCACGATCGAAAAGCCGCTGAGTGACTGGGAGCGTCGACTGAAAACGATTCGCGACGACCTGGACGAAGGCGAGCTGGCGTCGGCAACGTCGCGGGAACGCGAGATTCTTTACCAGCTCGACATCGCCGCCAGTCGCGAACACGGCCAGATCATCGTCGACGTCGCTCAACGCCAGCGACGAGCGAGCGGTCAATGGGGAAAGCTGAAGCCTCTTAAGTTGAAGCCGGGAAAACTCGACGACGTCGAGCGGGAAGAAGATCGCGACATCCTCGCGCTGATGGGCGGCGGCGTCGTCGACCGAACAAACTGGTTCGGGCAGCAGAGCGAATTTCAAACGGCGGTTTATCGATATCGATTGCCGTCTGAGCTTGGCGAGAACGTCCTCCCGCTGCTTTGTGCGTCAGAACGGTTCGTCATTTACGATCCAGCTGGTGATGACACCACGAAAAAAGTGACCTGGGACGACGGCCCTGCCTGGCAACTATCGATGGGAGTTGTGCAGGCCATCGACGCGATCGTCCTCGAAGACGGCGGCGCGCATGAAGACTCCAACGAGGAAGCAGACTTCGGAACCGACGCCGACGCTGATTCAAAAGACGCCGATTCAAAAGGCGGCGATTCAGAAGACGGCGATTCAGAAGACGACTCTTCAGAGGAGCCGCGAACCTACTGGACGCTGGAAGGTCGACTTTCGCGCGAAGATGAAGAAGGCACGAACTGCGACGTTCGCGACGTTACGCTGATCGTTCCCGGCGGATTTGTCGTCCGAGGCCGATCGATCGCGCACCTGGAAGACTTCGGAGCGTACGAGTGGATCCGGCTTTTGCGATCCAAAGACGTGATCCGCGTTCCCCAGGGTGAAGAGGCCGACTTCGTCGACCAGTTGCTCGACATGCCGGCCATGCCGAAACTTGAACTGCCGGAACAACTGAAACTGGAAGAGGTCACTTCGGTGCCTCGACCGAAGTTGATCGTCGCCGCGCCGCGAGGCCGCTGGAAATACGAAAAGCTGCGAGCGGAACTGCACTTTGATTACGACGGAACGGACGTGCGAGGTTCCAGTCGCCGAGCCGTGATTGTTCAGCGGGAACTCGGCCGAGCGCTGGTTCGAAACCGGCATGCCGAACAGGACCTGTGGAGAAAACTCGACGAGTTCGGGTTCCGACGACTTCTTGACCGTCGCCGAGGTGCGCACGACGTCGAGATTTCGACACGTGAACTCGGTCCAGCCGTGCGGCAGTTGATCGACGAAAAATGGCAGGTCCAAGCCGACGGTCGCGATGTGCGTCAGGCCGGGCCGATCCAGTTCCGAGTCAACACGTCGACCGACTGGTTCGAACTCCAGGCAGACGTGGACTTTGCCGGTCTGAATGTTTCGCTGCCCGAGTTGCTGGCAGCACTGTCTCGCGGTGAGACGACGATCCAGCTTGATGATGGATCGATGGGGATCCTCCCGGAAGAGTGGCTCGCTCAGTACGGCCTGCTGACCGGACTCGGAACTCCCGACGGTGAGAATCTGCGGTTTTCAAACACGCAGGCCGGGCTTCTCGACGCGCTGCTTTCCGGTCAGGAGTCTGTCGACTACGACCAGAAATTCCTGGACATCCGAGATCGGATGCGAAAGTTCGACGGTGTTGAAGAAGCCGTCGCGCCACCAACATTCGAAGGCGAACTCCGTGGCTACCAGAAGGAAGGCCTCGGTTGGCTGCAGTACCTGCAGGCGTTCGGCTTTGGTGGCTGTCTCGCGGACGACATGGGCCTCGGTAAAACCATCCAGCTCCTGGCACTTCTGCAGGAGCGCAAAGACCAGAAGATGGAGCCCAAGTACCCGTCTTTGATCGTCGTTCCGAAGTCTCTGATCTTCAACTGGCTGGAAGAAGGTCAACGATTCACGCCCGAGCTGAAAATGCTTGAGTACGTCGGCATCGAGCGTGCTCAACTGCGCGATGACTTCCACAAAGTGGACGTCGTTCTCACAACGTACGGAACGTTACGTCGCGACGTCTACCAGCTCAAAGACATTCCGTTTGACTATGTCGTGCTGGATGAAGCTCAGACGATTAAGAATTCGGCGTCTCAAGTCGCGAAAGCCTCGCGGCTGCTCAACGCTCGATACCGAGTCGCGATGAGTGGTACTCCCATCGAGAATCATCTTGGCGATTTGTGGTCGATCTTCGAGTTCCTCAATCCGGGGATGCTCGGACGAAGCTCGCTGTTTCGAATTTACGCAGCCGACGCAACGGACACCGAATCTCGCGAATTGCTTCGCAAGGGGCTTGATCCGTTCATCCTGCGGCGTACCAAGGGACAGGT
>JBLFXD010000609.1:0-4842 GCA_047611045.1 Planctomycetaceae bacterium
AGTATGGAAGACTGGGGACTTGGCGTTACCTTTGCCGTTTTCCGTTCCGAGCTTGAAGGGGTCGCTCCGCATTTTCCGATCGATGAGGAAGGGATGCTGCGGTAGTTAGCGGCGACAGTGGAGAGTTCGCCGAATTAAACGTATTTGGACTCCTACTGACCTTTACAGAACAGCAACGATTGAGTGACTGCGGGACGACCATGGCGAACACCGAAACTTCCAACCGATTTCGAACCGGCAACGCAGCCGTCGAAATGATGATACGACTCTCGGTTGCCGTCGTTCTGTTGGCTTTGTGCGGAATACTGCCCGGATGCAGCTTCGAACGCCAATGGCAGGAAGCGACCCGGTACTCGTACCCCGAGCAGGAGCTGGCCGGCTGTTGGGAAGGCACCTGGCAAAGTGACTACAACGGCCACCACGGCGGGCTGCGAGCGATCATCACGAAGCAGGGCGAGGGCTACTACGACGCGCATTTTCACGCGACGTACGCGGCCGTGATTCCGTTCGAGTTTGAACTGCCGCTGCTCGTGACCGACGACGGGCAGGCCTACGCTCTTGAAGGCGAAGCGGATCTCGGTTGGCTGGCTGGCGGCCTCTACACCTACAACGGAAACGCCACCGCCACCGATTTCGTCGCCGCGTACTCCGCCGAAAACAAAGACCACGGCACCTTCACGATGCAGAAAAAGCGACCGTGTGCCGAGTGCAATGGTAGCGGAACCTACGGCTCGTCCGGTGGCGCATGCGGCGCCTGCGGCCGGTAAATCTCTTCGCTGCGTTGAACGTTGCGGTGCCTCGTCGTCATGATTCGAGGCACCCTGCAAATTCACCAGCGAAGGAGAAGTGCCGTGCTGACTTTGATCGACCGAGCTGCCGTTGCGTTGTTTTGTGTATTGCCCGCCGTGCTGGTTGCCTTGAATGCTTCGTCGTTGTCTGCCGCTGATGACCCGGCTTCGATCGATGTCTGGATTGGGACCAGCCGAGCGAAGCAGAGCAAAGGCATCTATCACGCGACGTTGAATCTCAAGACTGGCCGACTTTCTGAAACGGAATTGGCGGCCGAAATCAGCGGCCCCGGTTTTCTCGCGATGCACCCCAACGGCCAGCACATCTATGCGGTCGGAGCGTTGGACGGTCAGCCAGTCGTTGCGGCATATCAGATTAAGAAGAACAAAGGTAAGGCCTCGCTGAGCTTTCAGAACGCTGTCGAGATCGGTGACGGCGGAGCGGCACACGTCTCGATCGATTCGACTGGCCAAACGATTCTTACGGCTCAGTACGGCGCTGGTTCGACCGCGGTCTTCTCCGTCAACAAAGACGGATCGATCAAAGAACGAACCCAACTCGTGAAGCACAAAGGTGGATCGAAAGTCGTCGGCAATCGGCAGGACGCACCTCACGCTCACTGGACGGGTTTCTCACCGGACGAGCGATTCGCGTTTGTACCGGACCTGGGCATGGACAAGGTTGCGATCTACAAAGTCGACACGGCTAAGTCGAAGATTGAGCAGCACGGTTTCGGAGTGGTGCCTCCGGGCGGCGGACCGCGCCACATGAAGTTTCACACGAACGGAAAATGGGTTTACGTTTTGAACGAGCTGGACCTCAGCGTGACCCTCTTCAACTACGACGCCAAAGCGGGCACGATGACGCCGCAGGAAACCGTGCTGACCGTTCCGAAAGACGCGCTGGCCAAAGAGAAGTTCAAGAGTTGCTCGGAGATCCGAGTCCACCCCAGCGGCCGATTCGTCTACGCCGCCAACCGAGGCCACGACACCGTCACCGTTTTCAGCGTCGACCAGTCATCCGGCAAGCTGACTCTTGTCGAACGCGAAAACGTCCGAGGCGCAACACCTCGCAACGTCAACCTGTCACCCGACGGCCGCTGGCTGATCGCCGCCGGCCAGGACTCCAGCACGCTGGCCGTCTTCGAAGTCAACCAGAAAACCGGCGAGCTAACCTACAACCGCAGCAACGTCTCAGCCCCAGCCCCAATCTGCGTGCTGTTCGAGCATGAGTGATGTCGTAGGTCAGGTCGCCTCTTCGTTCTCGATCGTCAGTGCTCGTCTGACTTCTCGGAAGGCTCGCCAGCGGCGGACGGCGAGCCAGCAGGCGAGGGACCAGCTGATGCCGAGCCACCAGCCGGCGACGACGTCGGTTGGATAGTGGACTCCCATGTAAACCCGGCTGAAGCTGACCAGTGCGGAGATCGTCAGTGGGGCGACGACGACGAACGTTTTGACCAGACGTCTCGACGTCAGGTCGGAAAGCATCAGGCCCAGCGACAGGTACACGACTGCCGACATCATCGAGTGGCCGCTTGGAAAGCTCGACGAGTGGACATGCGAAAGCCAGGGCACGATGTCCGGTCTCGGTCGGGCAATGATTGCTTTAAGCATCATGCTGAGTGAGTAGCCAGCCAGGACGGTTACGACGATGAAGTGGCCTCGCGCCGGGCGGCGTTCCAGATGCAGGAACGTCGTCACAAGGATCGTGATCGTTGACAGAATTCCGTAACCACCGAGGGCGGTAAAGTCGCGCGTCAACTCCTGGAACCAGCCTGGACCGATCGGTGTTGCGGGGTTATTGACATTACGGAGATTGCGGACGACGGCTTCGTCAAAGTTCTGCAGCGACGGCTGACCGAGTTGTGAGACAAGGATCATTAAAACAGCAAGCCCCGTCAGCATCATGAGCAGGCCGAACAGTTCGGTCCTCTTCCACTGAGGTCGGATGATTGCCGCGTCGTCGTTGCTCATGCCGTGTTCCGCGTTTTGAAGTTGCACATTTCCGGTTTGCATTGCTGCTGCACTCCCCGTTCCAAGGCAGTTCAGAGCGTCGCGAGAATGTAGGGTATGACAAGCGCAGCGCCGGCGTACCATCATCCATCGGCTTGCACATCTGGTATGCCGGCGCTGCGCTTGTCATACCCTACGAAAACTGTGCATGCTCAAAAATCCGGCGTCATGCGTTGTTCTGTTCGTCGGGATGCCTGACGCGTTTACGCAAGTCTGTTGCCAGCGTGTCGGCCTGGGCCGCGATGTTGTTTACGGTCGCCTGGCTCGGCTCAGGTGCGAATCTTAAGGCCGCGTATTGAGCGTACCAGTCTGCCACTCGAGTCAGCGGATCGTGCTGGTCGATCGCTCCGGTTGCAAGCTGCCGAGCGTACTGGTCGACGGTTTCGCCCGGCTGTCGAATTCGCCAGACGCGTTTTAACGTGACGTCGAGTTTCTGTCGCGCTGTCTGCAGTTGCTCGATGACCGGCGACGACGCTGTGTAAGCTGCTCGGTCGACGTCTCGGCGATGCCGCCAGCGGCGGAACATCACGCCGCCAGAAATCAGTGCGACGACCGCGGTCAGCCCCAGGCCAGGCGGCGACATGATCAGCGATTTCACCGACGTCTTGATCGAGGCAAAACCGCGTTGCTGCCAGCCGATTCGAATTCGATGGAATTCGTCACGCAGGTATTCGTAAAGCTGAGTGAACGACGAGACAGATGCCTCATCAGGGATGCCGGCGGCGGGGGTCGTCTCAACCGTAACCCAACCGACAGTTTCGTCGTACGCCTCGACCCACGCGTGGGCGTCTTCGTTGCGAGCAACCCATTCGCCGCTGTACTGATTCTTTTCGGAGACGACGAAGCCGACGATGTATCGGCACGGAACTCCCGCCATGCGGAGCAGCACGGCCGTGCCCGACGCGAAGTATTCGCAATGAGCGGGGGGCTGCTCCAGCAGGAACCATTCCAGAGGCTCCTGCATCGCTTGAGCCGGCGGAGTCACTTTTAAGCTGTAAGAATAGTTTCCCTTGAAGTAGCGACGCGTTGCGGCCAGTTTCTCGTTGACGGTTTCGCAGTCTTTGAACAGAGAGTTCGATAGCTCAACCAGTCGCTGACTTTGCTGCGTCCAGGCAGGCGGAGTCGCCAACCGCTGAAGCATGACCGCCGAATCGGATCCAAATGGTTCTGGCTTATCGATCGTTTCGCTCGTCGAGCCCGCCGTTCTTTCACGAGCGTCCCGGACGAGCACCGTGTATGGGATGCCGGCGAGGGCCTCGCCGGATCGCATGATGTCGTGAGTGTCGACCGTCACGATCTTTGCGTCCGCATACAGCCATGAAGTTCGCAGCGGGCCGGCGAACGTGTCTCCCAGATCCACATCCGGCCAGACCTCGAGTTTCTGAGTTCCAGGCTCCGCTCCGTCCGAGATTTGGAATGCCTCGCCGTTATGAGTATCTGATTTAACGGCGCTGGGAATCGAACCCTGAGGATAGGTCGCGCGACCTTCGGTGTTGAAGAGCCATTTTCGATTCTCGTAAAAGTCGTAAGCTCGCGCGCGGAAGTAGCCTGGTTCGACGGACGAGACGACTCGCAAGGCCGTTTGCTGAGAGTTGCTATCCTTCTTGATCGATACCGAACCAAGCATCGACGATTCTGAAAAACCAACGCTGGTCGACTCGCCTTTCTGCTGCAGAAACCGATTGACAAAGTGCTCGACCTGACGTTCGTACTTGTGCATCGACGTGGCCATGAACCAGCCGAGGCTTCCGACGGCGACCAGAACCAGCACCGTGGCGATTGGTCGTCCACGATGCCGAGCCGGCAAGACTTTGATGAACCGCCTCGAAGCATCGCAGTAGAGAACTGAAAGAACCGAGAAGCCGACGCACAACGCCAGAATGACGCCTCGTTCGCCGCTCTCTCGAGACACCATGGCTGCACAGACAAGTGCAATGACACCAATGCCCGGAAAGCTGAAAGGCAACCGGTCGTCACGTCTTTTCAGAAAGAATTGAATGCACTGCATGGCGAGGACGTATTGAGCCAGAGTAAATCCCAT
>JBLFXD010000610.1:0-4826 GCA_047611045.1 Planctomycetaceae bacterium
CGAGGATGTGCTACTGAACCGCCGACCGGACGCAACCGAGCGGCTGGTTGATTACTCAGAGAAAGTCAAAGATGAGTCCGGCGGACAAAGCGAAGAGAAGATTGCCGAGTGGCGAAACGGCACGATTGAAGAACGACTCGCTCACGCCATTCTGAAAGGTATTACGGATCACATCGACGAAGACACCGAAGAAGCTCGACTGAAGTACGGACGGCCGCTGAACGTGATTCAGGGGCCGCTGATGGCGGGCATGTCTGTTGTCGGCAGGCTGTTCGGTGAGGGGAAGATGTTCCTGCCGCAGGTCGTCAAAAGTGCACGCGTCATGAAAAAGTCGGTCGCCTGGCTGACTCCGTTTATGGAAGCCGAGAAGGAAGAGCAGGGCGGTTCGACGTCGCGCGGAACGATCGTCCTGGCAACCGTCAAAGGCGACGTGCATGACATCGGCAAAAACATCGTCGGAGTCGTTCTGCGGTGCAACAACTTTGACGTGATCGACCTTGGGGTGATGGTTGCTGCCGACAAGATTCTGCAGACCGCGATCGATGAGAAAGCAGACCTGATCGGACTCAGCGGGCTGATTACGCCGTCGCTGGACGAAATGGTGCACTGCGCGAGAGAACTCAAACGACGCGGCTTTACGTTGCCTCTGCTGATCGGTGGGGCGACGACCAGCGCCAAGCATACGGCAGTCAAGATCGCTCAGAAGTACGATCAGCCGGTTGTGCACGTGATGGATGCGTCGTTGTCGGTGCCGGTTGTCGAGAACCTGCTGGATCCTGACAGCAAGCAAGCCTTTGTCACGAAGAATCTGTCCGAGCAGGAACGCGATCGGAAGGCGTTTGAGAACCGACAGCAGAAGGCACTGACTCCGTATGCCGAGACGCTGGCCCGACGATTCGCCACGGACTGGGACACGGTCGATATTCCCGAGCCAACGTTTACCGGCGTGAGGACGATCGAAGACCACCCGCTCGAAGACCTTGTTGACTACATCGACTGGTCGCCGTTTTTCCAGACGTGGGAACTTCGCGGCAAGTACCCGGGGATTCTGGAAGACAAAGTGGTCGGCGAAGAAGCCACCCGACTCTTTGGCGATGCGAAGAAACTGCTTGAGGAAATTGTCGAGAAGAAACTTCTAACCGCCAAGGCCGTGTTCGGCTTCTGGCCAGCAGGCTCGGACGGCGATGACATCGTGGTGTGGGGTGAGCCGAAGGCGCTAGCCTCGGGTTCTGATTTCGATAGCGAGAACGATCCTGCGCCCGAGGCTAGCGCCTTCGGCTCAGAGAGGCGGGAAGAGCTTTGCCGTTTCCCCGCTCTGCGTCAGCAATGGGAGCGGCAGGGGCAGAAGGATTTTCGGTCGCTGGCTGATTTTATCGCCCCGGTCGATTCCGGCCGGACGGACTACGTCGGCGCGTTCGCAGTCACGACGGGAATCGGATGCGATGAACTCGTCGCGAAGTTCGAGGCGGAGCACGACGACTACCAGTCGATCATGGTGAAGGCTTTGGCGGATCGACTGGCCGAGGCTTTTGCGGAACGGCTTCACAAGGTCGCTCGCGACGAGTGGGGCTACGGCAAGTCCGAGGGGCTCTCCACCAGCGATCTCATTCGGGAAAAGTACCGCGGCATCCGCCCGGCGTTTGGCTACCCGGCCTGCCCGGATCACACAGAAAAGGCAACGCTGTTCAAGCTGCTGGATGCGGAGTCGCAAACCGGAATTTCTTTGACCGAGTCATTCGCGATGTTTCCCGCAGCGTCCGTCAGCGGGCTCTATTTTGCTCACCCGGATTCCCGCTACTTCACCGTCGACCGAATCAGCAAAGATCAGGTCGAGGATTACGCCTCACGCAAGGGCACCAGCGTCGAAGAAGTCGAGCGCTGGCTCGCTCCAAACCTTGGCTACGATCCCGCGTAGGTCAGGCTCTGCGTGACGAAGTCAAACCATCAATCCCCTCGCCAGGAAAACTACGAGCCAGGAAAACTACGAAAAAAGCGAGCGAACTGATCAACTCAGTCCACTCGCTTTGTCTTTTCTGGTCAGCCAGCTTTTGGTATTAGCCAGCTGCTGCTGGTGCGGGGCCAACTTTTTCGCCGGCAGCAGTCATCGCTGCTTCAAAGTTTGGTCGAGCTTTGACCCAGGCGTGTTCTTTCAGTGGGACATGGCATTTGCCCATACCTTTACAGGCGTTTTCACCAGGCTTGTCGCCGCAGCCACCCTGGCCTTTGCATTCGTTGTGAGTGCCGCATTCGTGGGCGGCGAACGTTGCACAAGTACCTTGTCCAGCACACGCGTTAGCATCGCTTTTGCACTTGTTGAGCCCGCGGCAAACATGCTTTTCGCCCATCAATAGACTGGCGGTTTCTTCGCCGGCTTCAGCTTCTCCACCTTCGGTTGCCGTCGGGTCAGTTTCTATTGGGTCCATCGTGCTGGGGTCGTCGACAGGAGGTTCAGCCGATGGAGCTGTCGCATCCTCACCCTCATTTGCACAACCAGCAAAGGTTCCGGCAACGACTCCGCCAAATGCAGCCATTGAAAGTCGGTTGAAGTCTCGGCGACTCAAATCTGTCTTCTTCATCTCTAATCCTTACTTATCGGAAACTCAGGGAAACGCCGTGGCGGGTTCGTTCCTGCCAGGCTGGGTCGTCAGATCAGCCACCGATTCTCCTCAGGCGGCCACATTCCATCGGTGGTGTATCACACAAAGACGCGAATAAGTATTCAATTCAGCTGATTCCGACTCCCTGGCGAATCAGCCCCGTGGCGGATCAACGATTCTCGGCAACCATGAACTGAACCAGCTTCGCGAGTTCCTGGTCGAACTTTTCTTTGTTGCGTCGCCAGCCGACGAAGTCGATGGCCTGCTTCGCAATCTGCTTTTCCTGAGCGTGCTTCCAGTCTCCGCTGAACATGAATCCGTCCAGGTTGAGCGGGAAGAAGAAGCGAACCGACTTGCCGGTGTCTTTCTTGTGTTGCTTCTCACGAGCGTTCAGCCGTGTCATTTCGTCGTTGATCCACCAGCTTGACAGACACGCCTTGGATGAGCAGATCAAAACTCGTTCGGTTGTTTCGTAGTTGGTTGGGGCCGAGCGTGCTCGTCGTTCCTTTGCCGACTTCGGCATTTCATCCAGCCAGCAGCGGAGCCCTTTCGCCTGAGCGCTTTCTGCGAGATGTCTCGCGAACGACTCGTCGTCCGGAGCGAATCTGACGAAGCAGGAGAACTCTTCAGCAGGATGTCCGAAGAGTGACTTCCAGTTCTGAATCACGCCTTCCGAAATGCCACACCCTTGCAGAAACGCTTCGGACATTTTCGAGTGTGACAGCCGGGCCGTATCCAGGCCGACAGAACTTGGCCCGATGTGCTTCACCTGGTCCAGCCCGATCAGCTGCGAAAGGTCAACGTGCCCGAGAGAAGACCATCCGAGAATCGCGTCGCGAATATCGACTCCCGCCAGTTTGGCGAAGCTTAGATCGGCTCCGACAAGGCTTGCCCCGCTGAGCGTTCCGTTGCGGAAATTGACTTCTCGAAGATCAGCCTTGGTCAGGTCAGCGCCGGAGCAATCAGCTTCGGTCATGTCGGCGCGTCGGAAGTAGGTGCCGCCTGCTTCGGCATTGTCGAGCGTCGCTTTGAACAGTCTGGCCGCGTAGAAGTCGGCCTTCGTCAGACGTGCTCCTCGAAGGTCGGCACGTGTTAAATCGGCTTCGGCCAATTGGGCACCGATGAGATTGGCACCTCGCAGGTCCGCGCCGGTCAGGTCGGCGCGTTTCAGGTTCGCTCCTCGAAGGTCGACGTCCTGCAGATCGGCGTCGGTCAACAGGAGCAGCACATCCGGGTTTGCTCGTCGCCATTTGGCAATCGCCGCTCGCCCACTCTTTGCGATGTCAATCAAGTTGCTTTTAGCCACTTCGAACCTGCGATGCCTGAGTTCATTCAAAGGTGATTACGAAATCCGAGTATTACGTTCCCTCTGACGTTTGGAAAGAATCGGCTTTCGGCGGCATTTTGCGGCCGGGAGGGATCTGCCTGACTCCGTGCCGGGTATGACTGTCAGTCTGCGTAAGCTCGGTCAAGGGGAGTCGTCGCCGGGGAAATCCGGAATCGAACGACTGCCCGGTGTCGAACTTGAACAGTGGCGTCTCGCGCCGTTGCCGAATGCGGCGACGGTGCGGTTGCCAAAGAAACGGCGGATTCAACCACCTGAAGATCACAGGGCTGAGTGTCAAATGTCATCCAGTTTGTTTCGTGACACGGTGAAGTTTTTGTCCGGGCTGGAGCCAATCCAGCTCGAACTGGAACAGCTTTACGAACGTCGTCTCGTTGCGTTGTCTTCGGTGGAGCCGGCAGTGCTTCTGCGACTCGTCGAAGAAGAGCAGGCGATCCAGCAGAGACTTCGAAGACAACTGCAGCAACGAAGCGTGATCCTTGGCAGAGCCCGCCGCGAGCGGCTTGCTTCGACCAACCTCCGCAAGTTGCTGCATGATCTGTCGCGGTTTGTTGAACCAGAGGGAGAGATCGACTCGACGCAGTATCAACAGACCACTGACTGGATGAAGCGAATCGAGCAACGCAGCTGGACACTCAGGCAAACGAGTTGGGTTAACTGGCACGCTGTGCGACGAGGCGTTCGTGAATTTACGGAGATTCGCAACCTGATTGCCAATTGCGGAGAGCGGCCTGCGGATCAGAAAGGCGGGCCGGGGAGTGTGGTTTCGGGCGGAGCATTGATTGACACGGCGGTGTGAATCGACATTTCGTTCACGCAGATTTACGGCTGCAGGATGCGGCTCGCGGAAACAAATACTCGTGAACTCATTTTTCTGACATCGC
>JBLFXD010000611.1:0-4826 GCA_047611045.1 Planctomycetaceae bacterium
GCCAACGTCAACTTTGCCTACTACGAAGGCGACTTCCCAAAGTTGCCCGACTTCAGCACGCTGAAACCGAAGGCCGAAGGCCAGGCGAGCGGCTTCGACGTCGGAGTTCGTCAGAGGAATGACGGGGTTGGAATCCGCTTCACCGGCTTCATTCATTCGCCGAATGACGGCGAGTATCGCTTCTTCCTTGGGTCCGACGACGGAAGCCAGTTAACGATCGACGGCAAGCAGATCATTCTCAACGACGGCGTTCATCCTCACACCGTCAAGGATGGCACGGCTCGACTGAAAGCCGGCGTTCACGAAGTTGTCGTTGACTACTTCGAAGGTGGCGGCGAAGAAAGTCTCTCCGTCGAAATTCAGGGACCTGGACTTTCGCGGCAGCCGCTGGCTTCGGTCACGACGACCACGAAAGAGATCCCAAAGAAAGAAGTTGACGGCGAGGTCTTTACGTTCGACGAGACGCTGGCGAAGCAGGGACAACAACTCTTCTCGTCGATCGGCTGCGCTTCGTGTCACAATCTGAAGCTCGACAACAAGCAGATCACATCGACGGCGTCGGCAAAGAGACTGTCCGAACTCTCGAACCTCGAAGTCGGTTGTCTGGCTGCATCTCCGCTGAAAGGAGTGCCGCATTACCGACTCAGCGATGCTCAACGGAAGCACCTTTCCGCCGCCTTGAAGACAATCTCCCAGACGAGCGACGACACACCGCAGAAGTCGATTCACCGAACGTTGGCTCAGTTCAACTGTTTCGCCTGCCACTCTCGCAACAAGATTGGCGGCGTCGACGAAGCTCGCAACGAGTTCTTCACATCCACGATGAAAGAGATGGGCGACGAAGGCCGCATTCCGCCTGCACTCGACGGAGTGGCTGATAAACTCACTGAGAAATGGCTGAAGGGAATCCTGGACAACGGAGCCAAAGACCGGCCTTACATGCTCACGATGATGCCACAGTTTGGCGGCGGCAACGTCGGGCATCTCCAGGCAGCCCTGCGGGAAGTCGATCTGAAAACTGATGCTAAGATCCCGGATTACGAGCTGCCAGACTCAAAGATGAAAGCGATCGGTCGTCGACTGGCCGGCGAGAAAGGCCTCGGCTGCATTAAGTGTCACACCTTTGACAAGTTCAAAGCGACGGGCATTCAATCGATCGACCTCACGATCATGTCCGAACGACTTCGCAAGGACTGGTTCCACCGGTACATGGCAAATCCTCAAACCTACCGACCGGGTACTCGCATGCCGGCTCCGTGGCCGTTCGGTCAGGCGACGATTCGAGACGTGCTTGACGGCGGCAGCGTTGAGCAACAGGTCGCACAGCAGAAGGAAGCCGTCTGGCTGTTTCTGGAGGACGGAGACAAGGCCGGGATCCCCGCAGGGTTGAATCAGGGCGGAATCATTCTGAAACCGGAAACGGCTCCGATCATCTACCGCAACTTTATCGAAGGCGTCAGCCCGCGCGGCATCGCCGTTGGTTATCCCGAACGAGTCAATCTCTGCTTTGATGCCGACACGTTCTCTCTAGCACTGATCTGGGAGAACGATTTCATCGACGCGTCGAAACACTGGAACGGTCGAGGTCAGGGTTTCCAGCGACCGCTCGGCGACAACGTGTACGACCTTGTTCGCGGCGTCCCCTTTGCCACGCTCGAAAACGCCGACGCGTCCTGGCCAACGGACTCGGCCGCTGAGCAGGGGTATCGATTCCTCGGTTACCGCTTCAACTCCAGCCGGCAGCCGGTCTTCAGATACTCAACCGGCCGCATCGCGATTACAGATGCAATCGTGCCTCGCCGAAACGACAAGAAGCTGGCTTCGTTCGAGCGAACGCTGACTCTGGAGTCGTCATCACCCGTTGCAGGTATGTTTTACCGAGCGGCGTCAGCGTCAAAGATCGAGAACGTAAACGGCGACTTCATCCTCGACAGTCACCTGAAATTAACGCTCGGAGGGGACTCCGCGAAAGACGCGATCATCCGGCAAAGTGGCGGCAAGTCCGAACTCCTCGTGCCGGTGAAATTCGTCAATGGCCGAGCCCGCATTTCACAGACTTACGAGTGGTAGTTTTTACGAGTGCTGTTTTGCAGGAGAAAAATACGCCGCAGGCGTTACACCCAATAGCCTGGGGTTGCCGCGAAGCGGCGCACCCCAGGTCGTGCACAACAATTCGCCGTACCCTGAAAGGGTTCCACAATTGACCTCACGACGTGTGCAACCCTTTCAGGGTAGTTGTCACTTCATACCAATTACCTGGGGTGGCACTGCTTCGCAGCTGACCCCAGGCTAATGGGTGAAACGCTTTCAGCGTATAGCCAACGAATATTCGACCACTCCTGTTGCAGTGATTTTTTCGTTCTCAAACATTTCTCAGCCATGAGTTACTCCTAAGGATTGTCACATGACAGCCCATTCATTTCTGATTCGATCACTCGCGATCTTCGCCTCTCTTGTCGTTGCATTCGGTGCTCCCGCCTCGGCTCAGGATGCCCCGGTCGAGAACGATTACTACCGCATGGACTCGTTCAAACTGCCTGAAGGCCTCGTGCTTGAAATCGGCGGCATTGAATGGTTCAACGAGAAGCTGGCCATCTCGACGCGACGAGGAGATATCTACACCGTCGAAAACGCGCTCGCAGAGAAGATCGGTGATGCGAAGCTGAAACCGTTCGCGATTGGCCTGCACGAAGTTCTGGGCCTGACTCAGAAGGACGGCTGGCTGTACGCGACTCAACGAGGCGAAGTGTCTCGGCTCAAAGACGAAGATGGCGACGGCACCGCAGACATCATCGAAACGGTCTGCGACAAGTGGGGCATCACCGGCGACTATCACGAGTACGCGTTCGGTTCGAAGTTCGACAAAGACGGCAACATCTGGGTCGTCCTCTGCCTGACCGGCTCGTTCAACAGCAACACGCCTTACCGGGGCTGGTGCGTTCGCGTCACGCCCGACGGCGAAATGATTCCAACTTGCAGCGGAATCCGATCGCCGGGCGGCATCGGCGCGAATCATCTCGGGGAAATTTTCTACACGGATAACCAGGGACCGTGGAACGGCACATGCAGCCTCAAGCATCTTCGTCCCGGTTCCTTTCAGGGGCATCCTGGCGGAAACAGGTGGTACGAAACGACGTCGGTCATTGGGCCCAAACCGGTCGAACCCAAAAGCGGCAGCCGCATGATGGTCGAGCAACCAAAGATTCCGGAACTCGTCCCGCCAGCGATCTACTTTCCGTACAAAAAAATGGGACAATCAGCGAGCGGCGTCGCCTGCGATGTCTCGGGTGGAAAGTTTGGTCCGTTTACGGATCAGCTGTTCGTCGGCGACCAGACATTCAGCACAGTCATGCGCTGCAACCTGGAAATGGTCAACGGCTTCTACCAGGGAGCGTGCTTCCCGTTTCGAGAAGGATTTGGTTCGGGCAGCCTGGCCGTTCAATTCACCTCTGACGGCAGCATGTTTGTCGGCGGCACGAATCGCGGGTGGGGCTCGCGAGGCCGGCAACCGTACGCTTTGGACCGTCTCCGGTGGACTGGCAAAGTCCCGTTCGAAATTCACGAAATGAAAGCGAAACCCGACGGCTTCGAACTGACATTCACTCAACCCGTCGACCGCGAAACCGCAGCAAACATCGAGTCCTACAAACTCGGCACGTACGCCTACATCTTCCAGGCAGCATACGGCAGCCCGGAAGTCGACCACACAACTCCGACCATCGACCGCGTCGAAGTCAGCGACGATGGCCAGGCCGCCCGTCTCTTCGTGACCGGTCTTCAACGAGGCCACGTCCACGAGCTGCACTGCGACGGCGTTAAATCCAAGGCGGGCCTGCCGCTGCTTCACTCTGAAGCCTACTACACGCTGAACTTCATCCCGAAGGCAAATGCCGAATAGCGAGTCCGATTACCTACACGGCAAGACGTGGGCTCGACTGACGTGGATTCGAGTCGTAGGCTGTTTTCTCCAAGAGTTTTTCACGAGAGAACACGATCAATGCCTGCGTCGGGAACAGCCAGCTCTGATTTCACAGGAACGTCTCCTTCATTAATTCGACAGGTGGCAGACCGGGATCCCGAGGCGTGGCGGCGGTTCACTCGGCTGTACGGGCCTCTGGTGTTTCACTGGTGCCGGCAGCAAGGGCTTTCCGAACACGACGCGGCAGATGTCATGCAAGACGTCTTCGTGTCCGTAGCTCGGGCGGTTTCATCTTACGAAGATCGACCCGGCAGCACGTTTCGCGGTTGGCTGTGGACGGTTACTCGCAATCAGATCATCAGTTTTTTGCGGAAGCAGACTCGTCAGGGAGCGGCCAACGGCGGTACGGAAAACTGGCAACAGTTATTGAATGTTGCCGAGTCGCTTTCCGACGATCCCGATCCTTTCACCAGTCAGTTTGAACTGGACGCGCTGTATCGCCGAGGTCTGGAGTTGGTCCGGCAGGAGTTTCGGCCACGGACCTGGGAAATTTTCTGGCGAAACGTTGTGGAAGATCAGCCGACGGACACTGTCGCGACAGAATTTGGCGTCTCAGCAAACTCCGTGCGCCAGACGCGTTCCCGTGTTTTGAGGCGGATTCGGCAGGAATTGGGTGACCGAAGTGGCTTCGGCGATGCTGATGCGTGACCATCTGTCGCGCTCGTTTCGTTATATCAGGCAGGAAGCGGATCTGTTGTTTCGACAAACCGCTGTTTGATGGCGAATCTCCACGGAATTCCGGAGCGACCAAACATGGTGACTTCAACCTGCCCCCAAGCTGATGACCTGCGGTCGTTCCACCTGGGGATGCTCGACGAGCGACGCGAACTGGAAGTGCTCGACCACT
>JBLFXD010000612.1:0-4819 GCA_047611045.1 Planctomycetaceae bacterium
GCTTAAGATGCACCATCGAGAGCCATTCGACGGGAAGTCTTTCTGTGATCTCGTTCGCGTTTTCGCCGTCGTCGGTGAGCCAGAGGTTGCACGGGTCGTAGCAGAGCTGCACTGCGGCATTCAATGAACCGCCGGCCGGACTCGTAGATTCGAAGACTCTGCGAAATCCTGACCACGGTTGAAATGAATGCTCGAGAGACACGATTCCTGCCGGCAGCTGAGCCTTCAGGTTCCGCAAAGAGTCGACCACGTCTTCCAGGTAGAAGGCGGCGTTTGCGACGACGGCGTCGGCCCGCCCGTTGGGGACTGCTTTCGAAACGAGATCGACGATTCGAAGGTGTGCGGG
The DNA here is from genome assembly GCA_047611045.1 of Planctomycetaceae bacterium. GTDB lineage: Bacteria > Planctomycetota > Planctomycetia > Planctomycetales > Planctomycetaceae > JABMPE01. The sequence goes on from JBLFXD010000612.1 coordinate 347, forward strand.
GCGATCGTTTTCTGAAATTGCGCGAGCTCCGCGCAGCATCGCATCGACAGTCTTCGAAGAGACGTCGATAAACTCTGAGAAAACCGGCAACTCGACAGCAAGATCGAAGGTGATCTCTGGGAAGTCTTGAGCGAGTTTCTTCAGCGAGTCTGCGCTGGGAAGTCTCGTTTCCGGATCTTCACACTCACCGAGGCAGCCCTGACGAAGCTCGACAAATCGAAATCCTTCCGTCGCAGCTCGGTCGACCAGATCGCTCAAGCTGGCGCCGAAGTCCAGCTGCACTTTCCAGCAGTTCGAAACGAGACCGAGGCTGCTTTCGATTTGACTATTCTGCATGACCGACGCCTGAAACCTTTGCCGCATCACACAGTGGCAGCCTGGTAGCGAACCTCGCCGTTAACCAGAACGGCGTCGGCTCGACCTTTGACTTCGCGACCGCCGAATGGCGTGTTGCGGCTGCGCGATTTGAATTGTGTCGGGTCGATCGTCCATTCGACGTCGGGATCGATGATTGTGATGTCGGCGTCGGCTCCGTCGGCGAGTGTCCCCTTTTCGATGCCCAGCAGTTTCGCCGGGCCGGTTGTCAGTTTTGAAAGCAACTGCGGCCAGGTGAGATGTTCCGGTTCAATCAGCGACTGGATGCAGATTGGCAGCAGAGTTTCCAGACCGACGATTCCAAACGGAACGAGATCGATCTCGCGGGCCTTCTTCTCAGCGGCCCACGGCTGGTGGTCGGAGCTGATGACCTCGATCGTTCCGTCTTTCAGGCCAGCGATCAGTGCATCGATATGTGACTGCGGCCTCAGCGGAGGGTTCACCTTGTAGCACGACTCGAACGTCTGCAGCTCCGCATCGGTCAGAGTCAGATGATGCGGCGTCACGTCGCAGGAAACCTGAACGCCGCGATCGCGGGCGCGGCGAATCAGGTCGACGCTGACCGACGTCGACACGCAGTTCAAGTGAAGTTTCCCGTTCGTCCGAGCGGCCAGAGCGATGTCTCGGCTGACCATGATGTTCTCAGCCGCCGACGGTATTCCGGGCAGGCCGAGCAACGTCGAATAGTAGCCTTCGTGCATGACGCCGCTGGCGACCAGTTCGGGAACCTGCGGCGTGTTGAAAACGGCACAGTCGAACATGCGAGCGTACTCGAGCGCCCGCCACATGATTTCCGCATTCGCAACCGGCAGTTTTCCATCGGCCAGAGCGACCGCTCCGCCCTCAACAAGCTGTCCGATTTCAGCCAGCTCCGCGCCTTCGTTACCTTTGGTAATGGCTCCGAGCGGAAACACGTTGCAGTTTCCAGCGCGAGCCGCCATCAGGAATACGAATTCGGCAGCACCACGATTGTCGAGTGACGGTTTCGTGTCGGACGCGCAGGCGATGCTCGTAAAGCCTCCGGCCAGAGCGGCGGCCGTTCCCGATGCCGTCGTTTCGTCTTCTTCGTTGCCGGGTTCACGCAGGGAGACTCGGATATCGATCAGCCCAGGACAAACAATTTTGCCCGCCGCGTCGATGACGTTGTCAGCGACTGCCGCTCCCTTGTCGATTCCCACGATCCGGTTGTCACGGATCAGCAGATTTCCGACGCGGTCAATGTCCTGGCTCGGATCGATGATCCTTCCGCCGCGAATCAGAGTGGTCGTCACTGGCTTACCTCCCCGGTTGCCGTCAGTTCGCTGGCTTCCTGCTCGCGTCGTTTTTGAAGGAGGTACAGCACGGCCATCCTCACAAGCAGCCCGTTCGTTACCTGATCGAGAATCACCGAGTGCGGCCCGTCGGCGACGTCGGGCGTTAATTCGACTCCGCGATTGATCGGCCCCGGCGCGAGAATCAGCACGTCCTTCTTCGCCTTCTTAATCCGCTCGCCGTTCATTCCGAAGAAGTGAGCGTACTCGCGAAGCGACGGGAAGAACGAACTGCGCTGTCGTTCAAACTGAATTCTCAGCAGGTTGATGCAGTCGGTTTCGGCGAGCACCTGATCGAGGCTGTTTGAAACTTCGACGCCGTTCTCACCGAGTTCTTCGATGTGTGGCGGAATCAGCGTCGACGGTCCGCAAACGATGACTCGCGCGCCGAGTTTCGACAGCCCCCAGATATTCGACCGGGCGACTCGGCTGTGCAGGATGTCGCCGACCAGCGTGACGGTCAGCCCTTCGAGCGAGCCGCGGTGCTCGCGAATCGTGAACAGGTCGAGCAACGCCTGAGTCGGATGTTCGTGCATGCCGTCGCCAGCGTTAACGATGCTGGCGTCGAGATGTTGAGCGAGAAGCTGCGGCGCTCCCGAAGTTGAATGTCGGACGACGACCAGATCAACGCCCATCGCTTCGATGTTTCGAGCGGTGTCGACGAAGGTCTCGCCTTTGCTCAGGCTGCTGGCCGCCGCCGTGAAGTCGACGGTGTCGGCACTCAGTCGTTTTGCCGCGAGACTGAAACTGGTCTTCGTCCGTGTCGACGGCTCGAAGAATAGATTCGCGACGGTTGTTCCCTTCAGCGAGTTGAGCTTGATTTCTCCGGCCAGAGCCAGCCGTTTAAATTCGGCAGCCTGATCAAGAATCATCGTGATCTCGGCTCCGGACAGGTCCCGCAATCCAAGCAGGTGCTTACGTGTCCAGCCGGTCGCTGTTTCCGCGGGTGCGGCGGTTGAGTTCATCCTGCAAAACCTCGTGTGTGAAGAACCGAGGATTTGCGCAGGACACCACCTATTATAGAGGGGCCGCAGTTTTGAAGTTTACGACGAGCCACTTCAGTGTTGCTCGACCGTTTCGCAAGAACCCAGCGCAAATCCCGCGAACCTTAACAGGCGCAGGCAGGCCATTCAATTCTGCCCGACACTTCGGCTCGCAACCGCTTCGCTGGTCGGTTCCAGAGTGATGAATCGACCCCGAAACAGCGTCTGCAGGTCCACCTCCCGCCAGAGTTCCGCTCCGACAGCCGGGTCCGCGATCGACAATCGCCCATCGGGTATCACGTCGCGGAGCATGACCGAATGTCGAACGCCCGGCATCCAGCCCCAGTATTTTGTGTAGTGTTCGGGGTACGGCTTCGACGGATCGATGCCCACCGACAGGATGGCCGGGCCCGTGAGCTTCTCTGGAAGTTCGTCCCACTCACACTCGACGACTCGGACGCGGTACGGTTGGTCACGAGTTTTGATCGTCAGGCCTCGAAACAGTCCCTGCCAGGTGGTCCCTTCGCGAGTGAGACAAAGTTCGGCCATCTCAGATTCCTGCGACGGAATTCCGTGCCAGGAAAGCAGCATCGCGGCCGCGGCCGGCGTGCAGGTATAGCGAGACGATTGTCGGCAGACGCTGTTCTTGTCCCAAATGTTTTCGCAGACCGGAGGCGACCCCAGCAGCGGCGACGCGACCGACCAGCACGACGTTGCAAACAGAACGCCCCCGAAGACAACACGTCGAAGTTTCGAGCCGTAACCGTGAGTCCACGTGATCCCCGCCAGAAACGCGGCGGCGGGAGGAAACCAGTTGCTCAGCACGACGATCGACGAGTACGGCAGGTACTCGGCCAGCACCGATGATTTCCAGATGAACCGGAGGTAGCAGACCATTAATAAGGCGACCACAACTCCAACGGCGGTTGCTTCGCGTTTGGTGATGTTCCGAGTCGACCAGACAGTTGCCATCAGGACGAGCTGACTGACCACGGCAAGGATCGCCATGCCGATAAAGAGGTCAGTCATCCACGGCTCCGCAATAGACTAGAACAAAGAAATCCGTACGATGCCCACCGAGTCGACCGGGCGTCCGCGATGAACAAGGCTTCAACGGTACCCGATTACCGTACGCCGCCAAACCCCGTTCCGCAAAACGTCCTGCAGTGGAACTACGAAACTCCTTCATCTTTGAACAATGCCGATTCCTGCAAATGTCACCTCTCCCGCTTGCGGGAGAGGTCGGCCTCTCGGGGCCGGGTGAGGGTTTTCATTTTGAAGAAATCTGCCATTCGATCGAGTTAAGACTCAACAGCCCCTCACCCGCGGCTGAGACCGCGACCTCTCCCCCGCGGGGGAGAGGTGACAATGAATTCGATAGTCGTTCTGTTCAATCAGGCATCCATGTCCGACTCGTCTGATCAATCAGCTGTGAATTCTGATCATCCGAAACGATCGTTCCTGAAACGGGTGGCCACACCGGCAGCCGGTTGCTACTGGCTCGCTCTTTACGTCGGCACGCACATTCCGAATCCAGACATGCTGATCGGTGCGCACGTTTCCGACAAAGTTCTGCACTTTTCAGCGTACTTCGGACTTTACCTGGTACTCGCAACTCGGATTCGGATCATCCACGAAGCCTGGCCAACGATGCGGCAGACGATCATTCTCGCCGCGACGACTTCCTTGTACTCGGCTTTCGATGAAATCACGCAGGGCATCCCAATCATCAACCGCCACCCGGACATCATGGACGCCGTCGCCGACTGTGGCGGAGTTGTTGTCGCAATCCTCGTCGTCGGGAT
>JBLFXD010000613.1:0-4806 GCA_047611045.1 Planctomycetaceae bacterium
AACCTGGCCGGAGCGACCGTAGCTTGCTCACTGATCGCCTGGCGTCATGGTGAGTCATGACCGACTTTGCTGAGTGCCAAGCAATCGCCGGACTGCTTCGGCCTTCTCGTTGTCACTCAGTGGCAGCCGCTCGATCATTGCGAGAGCAACTTCGAGGTCGGTTTCAGCACGTGCCCCCAAGTTGGTTTCCGTCGAGCTGGTACAAGCAGCGTCCTCGTCGTTTGCCAGGACGAGGCCGAGCAGCAACTGAATGCTCAGGGGAATTCCTGTCGAGTGGTCTGCACCTGATGAATCATCGTTTGCGGCCCACCAACCATCGTCGCTGCATTTCCATCACCATCCGAACAAGAGATTCCGGCGGATCGACGTCGTCATCTTTCATAGAGGCAGGAAAGAACAACCCGCATCCTCGGCCCTCTCTTCGTCGCACGATCGCATCCAGCTTTTCGTGCGTTCCATCCAGACTCAGTGTTACCTCAGCTTGAGTCCCTACGGGTAACTCGATCGCGGGTGAATCAGGCAATTCGACCAGTACGCCAGTGAGGCCGATGCTTCTCGGCATCGTTTCAACGTCATGCCCACCGCAATGAACAACCACCGTGAGGCCGCTTGAATCCCAGAGCGACACGCGAAATGTATGTCTACGATTCGTTTGCGGTTCAGGTTGAACCGTCAAGAATTCAATGAGTGTCTCGACACCATCCGCGTTGAAATACACGGATACATCCGAACGATCCTTGTGAGTGATCGTTAACTCACCCTGTTCGTTTTGGACTCGAAATTCGCCGATCTCAGTTTCTGCCATTCCAAACCTCACAAACAAGCGATGCGGTCCACTAGAGCATGGTTCGACCATTGGCCGCCACCGTCCTTACCCAGAGAGACAGCCGATAGCACTTATCGACCGATTGCTCTTCGTCGTCGTGTGATGATCGGCCATAAAATTTCAATCCAGACAAACGCGATTATCCTCATCGATAGGCCGAGCATTTTGCCAGCCACTCAAGTTGTCGCGACGTGCAATCAGCCAATTGCGAACGCCTGACGAAAGAGACGAAGGTCAGGGCGGATCATGAACAACTGATTGACCCCTCGCCGTTTTCATCAAAAGTCCCCAGACGGGAACCTATAGATGTACCGCCACAATTCGAATGGGGGTGGACGGGGGCCTCAGAGTCACGGCCGTTCCGGGCAAGCAGTCGACGGACACGGGCTATACCGCACGAAGTGGCTATCGCTAGTGAAACGAGCCCTTCTTGAGGGGAACCCGAAAGAAGCTCAGCGAAGCTCACAAGCGTCGTGGAACGAGACCGCCGAAAGCGGGAAAAGCCTGGACCGAAACAGAAGAGGAACTGGCACGGACGCTGCCGATTCCCGAAGTCGTAAAACTGACGGGAAGAACTTACTCGGCAGTTCAGTCTCGACGTAAGAAGCTCGGCGTTCCCGATGGCAGACGGCGGAAGGGTATTCAAGAATAGTGGCTCTGGTACACTCGCATTCGTCGACACGGATGGGATCGAGGCCATTTTCAGCCGGGTCAAAAATAGTTGATCGCGAGTACCGTACCAATCAAATCGCACGCAAACGACTTGTTCCGAATACAACCGACTTCAGAGAGACGCACCACGATATGCCACAGTCAGTCACGCCCATGATCACAGTTCAGCAACACATCCTTGAGGAGCAGAAGCGATTTTCCGGTTCCTCGGGCGAGTTCTCGTGGCTGCTTTCCGGCATCACGATGGCGACCAAGCTGATTCAGGCCAAAGTGCGGCGAGCAGGATTAACGGACATCCTTGGCGAGCAGGGAGACGTTAATGTTCAAGGCGAAGTCCAGCAGAAGCTGGACATCTACGCGAACGAAGTGCTGGTGCACTGTCTGAGTGCCCGTGAGAGCATCGGTGTGCTGGCTTCCGAGGAAAATGAAAAGCCCCTTCTGGTCCACGGGGGATCGGAAAACGCCAACTATGCAGTTGTGTTCGACCCGCTCGACGGTTCGTCAAATATAGACGTCAACGTCAGCGTCGGGACCACGTTTTCAATTCTGCGTCGTCCTGACGGAGTCAGTCTCGGTGAGCCAGAAAAGTGGGTTCTCCAGCCGGGAAGCGAAACGATCGCAGCGGGCTACGTCGTTTACGGTTCTTCAACCATGCTCGTTTACAGTGTCGGCAACGGAGTTCACGGCTTCACGCTCGATCCGTCAGTGGGAGCGTACATGCTCAGCCATCCAAACATGCGGATGCCCGACCAGGGGACGTACTACTCGGTCAACGAGGCATACTCGGACACATTTCCAGCCGGATATGCCGAGTACATCCATCGGCTGCGATCCGGAGGACTCGGTCACAAGTACTCGTCGCGATATATCGGCTCAATGGTTGCAGACTTCCATCGCACACTGCTGAAAGGCGGCATCTTTCTTTACCCGCCAACTGAATCAAATCCTGAGGGTAAACTTCGCCTGCTGTACGAAGCCAACCCAGTTGCGTTTCTCACCGAACAGGCCGGTGGCGTGGCTATCGATGGCAAGCGTCGTGTTCTCGACATCCAGCCGAACAGCATCCATCAGCGAACTCCGCTGGTCGTTGGCAGTCGAATTGAGATGGCCGACTTTGAACGGTTTCTTGCTGAAACAGAATCTGCCTGAGAGGAACTGGTCGGTTGAATCGTTCGATCGTCTCGCTGTCGTCCCAGACGTGGATGTGCTCAAAGGTCAGGGCAGCGTGTTCCTTGTCGACGCATTCGTCACTCAGAGTCGTCAGACTCGCCGCTCGCCGTCCGGCAGCCCTTCACCGTCAGCACGATCAGCTTCACGCCTGCGGGAACGTTATCGCTCAGGTCGTGAGCACCGCCCATCACGAGCACCGCCGTCCCTGAGGCCTTCATCATCCTTTTGACAATTGCGTCCTCACGGGCCTTGTTGGCCTTTTCGTCGAACACAATCCGCCCGTCGGCCAGCACCGGGTTCGCCGCCTCATATGCCTTGGCGTCGTCAGCAGGAACTACAGCTGTGATGTGACCGTCAATCAGCAACTGGCCGGGTACGCTGATCTGAAACAGGTCCGTCGCGTACTGGTAGCGGGTGAACTGGTCCAGGCCACTGTCACCCAGCTGTCCGATTCAGCGGTCGTCGTGGTACTAAATCCTTGGTTTTCGCTCTTCGGTCAGTCGCAATTTATGAATTCATCCTGTTCGAGAGGTCGCAAACGCTGCGGACTCAACTCAGGCAGACGGCGGGACGCTTCACTTGTTGAATATCTCCAAAGTATAATCCGTACATTGAAATGTGCCCTGATTCTGAGTCGCCGACCATCGAAGCCGGAGTCTCAAGAGTGCGGGTGTTGGGAGCAAGCATGAAGAACCGGTGTCTGCAGCGTTGAAGGATCACACCCAATGTTGAAGTTCGGAATTACCCAAGGTTTTCAGGAAGGCGTCATCGCCGAAGAACTTCCTGCCTACCGTACGGGATCGGTGTGCTGAGAGATTTCAGGAAGTTTCTGCCGACCAGTGACAGACCACTCGATCAACTGATTCGGTACGAGTAAGGGGGGTAAACTTCTCCGAGTTTCGTGTGCGTTGGCAACGGGTTGTATGAGACTGGGATCGGACGAATCTACCGGAGTGACCTTGGTGATCGAGGAACTCCAGTTAGTCACGAGTTCAACTGATAGCGAATCATCGTTTTCTGGGGTGAGCTGCAATACTTCATAGGCGTCCGCAAGTAGTTCTACAGGGGCCGCTTCGAATGGAGGCATCTCTTCGAATGATTCTTGGAACGGGATGGTCACTGTGTTCCTGATCCGGTTCAGGAACGCGGCCGGCGTCTCTTCACCCGGCCGAAACTTCACGGTATTCGCGAGCAGGCCAGCGACTGTTGCCTCGCGGACCGCTTCGTCGCGATCTCCTTTCTGCCAGGCGGCACGTGCTCGAACCATGTACTGATCGACGCGTTTGCGAAGCGGGCTGGCTTTGTTATTGCTTGAGATCAGCTCGGCTGGTTCAGCAATCGGATCTGATAGATTGCGTGATGCCGGTGGACTCGGCGGGGTGAACTGCATTTGCAGACGTTCGATATCTGCCATGACAATTTCAGGGCGTTCGTCGAAGAGCGAATACGCCGCATTCAGATCGCGAGCCTCTTCGACAAGCTGCTTTGCGGAACCAAGCAGCTTTTGCGTCTTCGCATGTTTCTCGTTTTGCGAGGCCAGAGCTGCGGTTGTTGGATCGGCAGGTGCCTGGAAAGGATCGATATCAGGCAGAACGTCCAATTTCACCTGAGGGCCTTCCGGCAGCGTCATTGTTCCGGAAATGCGGTCGATGTCTCGAAGGACCACCTGCGGTGTATCTAAAAACAGGTCGAATGTGGCATTCAGATTTTTCGCTCGAATCGCGGCGGCTCTCGCATCATCAAAACGACCGTCCCGCATCAGTTGACGGCTTTCAGCGAGAAGCTGTTTAGCGAGTTTATCGTCGGAGATATTGGTGGTCTGACCTGTTGGTGCTGACTGTGGCTGGTCGAGTCTTTCCAAGACTCGGCCAGGAGCTGCTGCCGAAGCAGTGGCTTGTCCCCGTGTCGCCGAGAAGTATGTGGGATACAAAAATTGACTAACTGGAGCCTTCGGCTGACCGCTGTCGCCTGACTGAACCAGCGTCTCTATCGGTCGCGGAGACTGCTGCTGGAGACGGCGAATTGTCGAAAGCACCTGCTCTGGCGTTTCGTCAAACAGGCTCCGGACAGTGTCTACTTGGCTGACGGGCAGTGCCTTTTCGTAAGCAGACTCCAAGCGGTTGGATTCCAGATCGTCT
>JBLFXD010000614.1:0-4804 GCA_047611045.1 Planctomycetaceae bacterium
GCTTCGACACCGTTCAGATAAATGGTGATAACTCAGACAACAACTTCGCGATCGGTCAGAGTGGCAGCACGCTGATTATTTCCGAAGGCACCGGCTCGTTAAGCATCTCCGGCGATGTCCTTGGATTTGCGGCTGGCTCGGAAGTCATTGAAGTCAACGGCGGCCGCGGCAACGACACGATCACCATCAACGATATCAACAACGTTGGTTTCTTTGTTCTCCGAGTCAACGGCAACGCCGGGACGGACACAATCACTGGAGCGGGGGCAGTGGTTGGCAACGTGCCGGTCATCATCGACGGTGGCCTGGGTGACGACATGCTGACCGGAACGACCGGCGGTGATTCCATCTTCGGAAGTGAAGGCCTTGACACAATCGATGCTCAGGGCGGAGCTGACACCGTCAGTGGCGGCGACGGTGACGACGTTATCGATGGCGGCGACGGTGATGATGTCGCTCGCGGTGACGCCGGAAATGATTCGATAGTCGGCGGACTGGGCGATGATCTGCTCGAAGGTGGTTTCGGAAACGACACCCTGTTCGGCAGCGACGGCAACGACACCGCGATCGGCAGCTTCGGCGATGACGTTCTGAATGGCATGGCCGGAGACGACAGTCTGTTGGGAATGCTGGGCCGCGATTCGATGCTCGGCGGCAACGGGAATGACACACTTGACGGCGGTCGAGACGACGACCTGATGGTCGGTCAAGGTGGCAACGATGTGTTGCGAGGTGACCACGGCGACGACACGATTCGCGGCGGCGGCGGGGACGACACAATCGACGCGGGTGATGGAGCTGACCTCGTCGATGCCGGCAACGGAGCCGATGCGGTCTTCGGTGGCGACGGCGATGACACCATCAACGGCGAAAGCGGAGCCGACACGATCGACGGACACGACGGAGATGACTTCATCAATGCCGGCGGCGGCGATGACATCATCGTCGGTGGCGACGGCGACGACACGATCAACGGCAACTCAGGGCAGGACACCGCCGGAGGAAACCTCGGGGACGACCTTGTCGGAAGCAGCGAAACCGTCAACGACATGTTGATTCTAAGCGATGTCGACCGAGCGAAATTGAACGCTCAGATTTAGACTCGACTGATACCAGAACAGCTTCGAGTTCGCTGACGCGGACTCGAAGCTGTTTTTTTTGCGCGCGAAGTTAGCCGGGCGACGGCTCTGTTGAAGAGTCTGATTGCAGGCCGCGGAAGATTCGCCTTCGCAGAGGATTCCGATAGTCGGTGAATTCGGTCTCCGGCGGCGTGTCGGTTTCGAGCTGCACGGCGAGTTCGTGAAACTTCGCGTCCATGTCGTCAGCGTAGTGGACGAGCAGCGCTTCAGGAGTGCTCGGCGAAATCGGTGAGCCCCACTCGGGAATGCCCTGGTGCGAGATCACGATGTGTTCCAGCCGGAGCACGGTTTCCGGGTTGATGTCGGGTATGGTGGCCGCTTTGTTCAGGACAATGTCCCGGCCAATGAAAATGTGTCCGACGAGTCGGCCGCGCGGCGTGTACTCCCAGCCCTCCGGCTTAAATACGAGCTCTTCCGCTTTTCCGATGTCGTGCAGAATGGCACCGGCGACGACGAGCGACTTTGAGAGCGGCGGCTGCATTCTTGTGTAATACGCACTGTATTTTTCGGCGAGGAATACAGCCGTCCGTGTGACAGAAAGCGTGTGCTCCAGGTAGCCGCCCATGAACGCGTGATGGTTCCGCGATGCGGCTGCGTGGGTTTTTACAAAGTCGGCACGCTCGGTGAGCAATTCGACGACCAGTCGTTGCAGCGGCTCTTCCGTGATGTGCTCTTTTGCGATTCCGAGCAGTTCGGCGAACATTTCATCCCGGTCGTAGCGTGATGTCTCAAAGAAGTCGTCCTCGCAGAATCCCTGCTCGGCGTCACCGCCTTCGACGGGGCGAATTCGTTCGATGTCGATCTGTGGTCCGTACGAATTCTCCGTGTACTTGCCGCGAATCTTGTAAAACGTGCCGACCTTCCAGTTCTCGCTGCAGTCCGGAAAGCACACGTGATCACTCCAGATCATCGAAGTCGCTTTGCGTTTTGCATCGCGGAATGCGACACGGTAGTACGGCTTTCCGTCTTTCGTCTGACTTTCTTCTTTGGAGGCGAGAACGGCGAACAGGTCTCCGGACTGGTTCGGTGTCATTTCGCACAAACGAAGGATTTCTGAAGTCATGCTGCACGCTTTTGCTGTCAGAGGGGCGAGAATTCTGTGGCCGACTGCTGCCGGCAGAAGTGTGGCCAGAGCGTCGCGAGAATCAAGCGTCCAGCATCGAGGTTCACTCTCAAGTTTCAGGATCGCTAATCGACGCTAATCTTCGTCAATGGTTGAACTTTGGCGTTGACCGATTTCTTAGCGTCAATCAGCGTTGATTGGTGTTCCTTAACTTTCCTCATTGAAGCATGGTTAGAAAAAGATCGCGATGCCCCGAAGCCTGACCGTTCATCTCCTTCCCGCCTTGTTCGAGCCGCCTGATCTCTGTGGCGGTTTCGCCGTCGTGACCGACGTTCTTCGAGCGACGACAACTGTCGCGTACGCATTGAAGAATCGTGCTCAGAGCATCGTTCCGTTTGAATCGATCGAGGATGCGGTCGCGCACCGCGAGAATTCAGCAGGTGGGAGTGAGGTTCTGCTGGGCGGAGAACGCGGGGGCGAGCCGATTGCCGGGTTTGATCTGGGGAACTCGCCGTCCGAATGGAGTCGCGAAACCGTGGCCGATCGCGAGATCGCATTCACAACGACCAATGGGACGCGAGCTTTGCTTCGATCAGCGAGTGCCGATCGGATCGTTACCGGAGCGTTTGCTAATCTTCAGGCAGTCTGCGACTTGCTGAGCGAAGACTCCCGGCCGATTCACATCGTCTGTGCGGGCACTGTTGGGAAAGTCTCGACAGAAGACTGCCTGTTTGCGGGGGCTCTTGTCGATCGACTGCTTGCTGGTTCCTCTCAGGCGGGTGGTCTCGCTGAGGAGCGATTCACGCTTTGCGACGCGGCAAGGCTCGTTCTGTCGCATTGGAAAGTGGCTGCAAGTACGCCGGATGGGCTCTTTCAAGCAATGAAAGCGGGAAGTGGCGGACGGAATCTCATGAGGCTCGGCCTTGAGGCCGATATCAGAACTGCGGCGACTCTGGACCAGGTTGACCTTGTTCCCGAGTACCTGCCACAATCCCGCCGCATCGGTCGAGCGAATTGAGAACTTCGGCGACTGATTCAGTAATTCCTGCGAACTTTCGGGGCGACAGGTTGCGAACCTGGCGTCTCTTTTTCTTTCCGGAGCGTCACGTTCGACGCGAACCCGGACGCCGATTGTCGGATCGTGCCCGGTCAGGCGGCGCTTTGTTCTCGACACTCCACTCGAGAATCTCACATTCAGTTTTAGAGGATCGGTTTTGCCATGAGCAAAAACATGGACGCAATTGTTTCGCTGTGCAAGCGGCGAGGATTCCTGTTTCAGTCGTCGGAAATTTACGGCGGATTTCAGGGTTTCTGGGATTACGGCCCGCTGGGTGTCGAGCTGAAGCGAAACGTTCGCGAAGCATGGTGGCTGGACATGGTGAACGCGCACGACGAGTTCACTGCGCCGGAAGGAGCCCCCAGTTCGTTCAACATGGTCGGGATCGAAACGTCGATCATCATGAACCCTCAGGTCTGGAAATGCTCGGGGCACTACGACCTGTTTCACGACATGATGGTCGACTGCCGAGAAACAAAGAAACGTTTCCGCTTTGATCAGATTCGTGGTCGGTGGGCAACGAACGACGAAGCGGAAGCTGAAGAGAACAAACGAGTTTTCATCACGACCGATGCTGCTCCGGAAGAAGCGGTTGACGATACCGAACGTCGAGCGGCCGAGTTCTACGAAGTGAAGAAAAAGTACGGAAAAAAGTTCTTCGCCGAAGACAGTACGATCGAAACTGTCGACATGAGCTGGCTTGGGCCTGACGCTGCTGCGGCCGGAAAAAGTCTGGACGGCGTGCTCGCTCTGGGAGCTTCGAAAGTCGGCACGCTCACCGAGCCGCGCGAGTTCAATCTGATGTTCAAGACGATTGTCGGAGCACTCGGGACCGAAGAAGACGCTGCGTTTCTTCGACCGGAGACGGCTCAGGGCATCTTCGTGAACTTCAAAAACGTCTGCGATAGCAGCCGCGTGAAGATTCCGTTTGGCGTCGCTCAGATCGGCAAAAGCTTTCGAAACGAGATCACGCCGCGAAACTTCACGTTCCGCTCGCGCGAGTTCGAGCAGATGGAAATCGAATTCTTTTGCCACCCGGACACGTCGCAGGATTGGTACAAGTACTGGCGCGATCGTCGCATGACCTGGTACAAGGATATGGGCCTGTCGGACGAACGGCTGATTCTGCGCGAGCATGATCCGGACGAACTGAGCCACTATTCGACGGGAACGGCCGATGTGGAATACGCGTTTCCGTTTCTCGACGATGGCGAGTACGGCGAACTGGAAGGCATCGCCCATCGAGGCGACTTCGACCTGCGCAGCCACATGGAGGGCAAGCTGGACGAGAAGTCGAACCCGCTCGAATTGCAGCTTGATGCTGATGGAAATCCCAAGTGGAAGGGCAGCGGCAAGGATCTGCAGTACTTCGATGATCAGACTCGCGAACGGTTCACTCCGCACGTGATTGAGCCATCAGCCGGTGCGGATCGCGCAACGCTGGCGTTTCTTTGCGAAGCCTACACCGAAGACGAAGCTCCCGACGACAAAGGCAACATGCAGAAGCGAGTGCTGCTGAAACTGCATCCGCGTCTGGCTCCGATC
>JBLFXD010000615.1:0-4800 GCA_047611045.1 Planctomycetaceae bacterium
CTGACGCCGGGGGCTATACGCTGTCGCCGCTTCGCGGCTGATCAAAGCCGAATCAAAGCCTTAATCGATCCCCAGGTCACTCCTCAACCAACTCCACATCGACCGGAACCGCCAACGACTCGGTTGCCAGACCTTCGCGACGCGGTCACTCTGCCGGTCTACGATTCAACTAATACTTTAGCAGAGTCTGCTTCGGGATTCGCAATGGATCAACACTCGACCAGCAACGACACCGAATCGACGAGCGGTAAATCGGACAACGAGCCTCGATCGAAAGCCCGCGTGATCCTCTCCGCATGGCTGTGCTCGGGAGCGATGATCGCGTACCTCTGCCGCAATTCACTGGGCGTTGCCGAAAAGACGATTCGCCTCGACCTGAACATCAGCGAAGAATCCATGGGCTTTGTCATGGGTTCCTTCTTCTGGGCGTACGCTTTGTGCCAAATACCAGGCGGGCTGCTAGGAAAGAAATTTGGATCGCGAATCTGGCTACCAGTCTTCGCTTCGCTTTCCGCACTCGCGACAATGTTGTTTGGAATGGCAGCCGGTGTGGCCGGACTTCTGACCGCTCGAATCGGAATCGGAGTTGCTCAGGCCGGGCTCTTTCCCTGTTCGACGATCGCCATTACGAAATGGTTTCCGAAGGGTGAGCGAGGCCTGGCGAGTGGATTTCTCGCCGCGTCGATGCCGGTCGGAGGAGCGATCGGCCTGGGACTTACGGGCGAGCTCCTTGAACCCATCGGCTGGCGCTGGACTCTGATTCTGTACTCAATCCCTGGTTTGCTGTGGGCAGTCGGGTTTGGGCGATGGTTTCGCGAAACGCCTTCCGAGCACCGCAGCGCTAACCGGGCCGAGTGCGACTACATCGCGGAAGTGAACGGCGAATCACAATCCCCGATGGCTGACACCGAAGGCTCCTCAAACTCGGATCAAGTTTCATCAGATAACGAATCGAACTCAAAAGATGCCAACCCACCAGCATCGTGGCTCTTCCTGGCGGCTCGGATGTCGTTCTGGATGATCTGCGGGCAACAGTTCTTCAGAGCGGCCGGAGCCGCATTCTTCCAGAGCTGGTTTCCCACCTACCTGCAGGAAACCCGCGGCGTGTCGACCGCGAAGTCCGGCTGGCTGTCGACCCTGCCACTGATTGCAACCATCGTCGCAGCCATCCTCGCTGGAGGTCTGTCTGACTATGTCTATCGAAAAACCAACCGACTGACACTCGCCCGATCGGGACTCGCAGGCGGTGCGTTGTTTCTCTGTTCCGTCCTGGTTTTCTCAGCGTGGTTTGTGCAGGACGCGACAACCGCCACTCTTGTGATCAGCGCCGGCGCCTTCTTTGCCGCCGTCGCCGGACCGTGTGCCTACGCCTCGACCATGGACATGGGCGGTCGCAACGTGTCGCTTGTTTTCAGTTGGATGAACATGATCGGAAACTTCGGGGCCGGCCTGGTCATCTGGAGCGTCCCTCACTTCCGGGGTTCGATTCAGAACAATCCGGCAATGCTGAAGCTGTGCGGCGAGAACAGTTGGAATGCAATTCCGATGCTGTTCGGCACAATGTTTCTGTTGTCGTCGATCTGCTGGGCGCTGCTTCGGGTCCGCGAGAACGAATTGGAATCCTAACTTCCTTGAGTCGGCGAAAGATTTTGACCATGCAGACTGTCGAGTTTCCCCAAAGCCGCTGCCACGCTGGCGTCGCGCGGCGTGATATCACTCCGCCGGTGGGTATTTACCATCGGATGTGGGGCGCGGCGACGCACGACCGGTCGACCGGGATCCATCGCCCGTTGACCGCCACAGTTCTGGTCATGCGGCCGACGGATGCCGAATCCGCCTCGAAACCTGTCGTCTTTGTCGCGATCGACCACTGCCTGTTGTGGAATCGCGAGATGAACGAGTTGCTGGATCGAGTCAGCGAGTCGTCCGGCGTTGAGCGGAGTCAGATCGTCGTTTTCTTTTCTCACACTCACGCGGCCGGGTTGATGGGGCATGAGCGTGTTGATTTGCCGGGAGGCGAACTGATTCCGCAGTACCTCGCCGATCTTGCCGACACGATCGCCGACGGAATCCGAGAAGCCTCCGAGCAGGTACAGCCGGCCGTTTTGTCTTACGGAGCAGGCCGCTGCAACCTCGCCACGAATCGCGATTTCAAAGACGAAACACTCGGCAGGTACGTATGCGGCTATAACGCGGAAGGCGAGGCCGACGACACAGTCGGAGTCATCCGAGTCGCCAGCGCTGATGATCACTCGGTCATGGCGACAGTCGTCAACTACGCCTGTCACCCAACGACGCTCGCGTGGGACAACACCCTTGTCAGTCCGGACTATCCCGGTGCCATGTGCGAAGTCGTCGAGACTGCAACCGCCGCGCCGTGCTTCTTCATTCAGGGAGCATCCGGCGACATCGGACCTCGACACGGCTTCGTGGCCGACACGGCAGTCGCCGACCAGAACGGTCGGCAACTCGGGCACGCCGTTCTGTCGGCGCTGGAAGACCTGCCGCCAGTCGATGCTCAGATGAAGTACGGTGGCGCGGTGATCTCGGGCGCGACGATCGGAAGCTGGGGCTACGAAACTTCTTCAACAGAGCAGCGAGAACGGGCGTCGGTCTGGCAGGAGCAGCGATCGGAAGTGGCACTTGCCTATCGCGACGATCTTCCTCGCCACGACGAGTTGCAGCGTGAAGCCGCCGATTGGAAAGCGAAAGAGGCCGCCGCGACCGAGGCTGGCGACGCAGACGCCGCTCGTGACGCGCGAGCGATGATCGAACGAATGACTCGACGACTCGTCCGAGTCGCCCATCTCGACGACGCAGAAACATACCCGTACCCGATTCGCCTATGGAAGATGGGCGACGCGGTGTGGGTCGCCCTCGACGGAGAACACTACAACGTCCTGCAGCGGAACCTGCGAAACCGCTTCGCGGCTGTGTCGCTGATTATTGGAACACTCGCGAACGGTTCCAATGTCTGGTATCTGCCGGATGAGGATTCCTACGGGAAGGGGCTCTACCAGGAAGACGCCTCGATTCTTGCCAAAGGTAGCCTTGAGAAACTCGAGGCGGCGCTGATCGATCAAATCGAGAAACTACTGAAAACCGATCATCAGTAGACTATCGGAACCGCGTTTTGAAGAATCGCAAGATCGCAATAGGTGGCTGGGGATGAGCTTGCGAGCCCCCGGAGCGAACATCTGGGGGCTCGCAAGCTCGCCCCCCTCCCTTCCTCTTCCGAGGTTTCATCGTGGGATCTCTATAATCCTGGCGATAGCGGTGACGCCAATTATCGAAGGTGCCGCTCGACACGACACCGCGCGAAGATAATCTCAACCCTCTCACCTACTTCGCAACGCTCGCCGGATGACCGCTAAAATGTGCGAAACTGAAACTTAGCCCGTACATCACGCGGCCGCTTTTCGAGGCCCCACGACATACCAGTCCGCAAACGCGAGAACCATAATCAGAATAAGCCCCGTCAGAATGGCCCAGGTAAATGGATTGTCGATCGAGTAAGCCGTCCCCTGATCGTTGGCGGGCGGCTTGCGATTGCCCGATCGAAGCTCCGTTAAGTTAGACTCGGCAGGGTCGAAGAAGTTGACAGCGAACTCGCCCAGAACTTCCGATCCGTCGTTCACCTGAAAGAAGCCCGTTTGATCGAGCGGCGGAATCTCGACAACTGCGGCACGGGCGAGAGTTCGTTCGTCGGGCTTCGCGACGACTGCGGCATCACCAGAATCAACGACCGCGTGAAACGTCAAACTTCGTCCCGACGATTCAGGGGGCTCGATGGCTCCTTCGAACAGTCGAAACTGGATGTCTTCGTTCAGCCGATAGTTCCAGCGTCGAAGCCCCGGCAAACTGTTTCGACGCTGCTCAACGAGATTGTTGATCAGGATCGGCCAGTCAGGACTCTCAGGCAGATTCGATCGCCCGAGGTCAATGTTCAAAAGCAGAGCAGTCGTTCGAGTTCCGTTCAGCCGGGCCAGCAAAAGCTCGCTACCGGCACTGATGACGGGAGTTGCGGAGATGGTCACCGGTTGAACTCCACCCCAGATCACGCCGCCGAGCGAGACGCCTTCAAGCAGCGGATCACGTTTCTCCTTTAAGTACGGACCGAGCAAATCACGAGCCCCCTTCACCGCAGCGTCGGATGAGTCAACCGGCCCGACGCCCAGCCACCACAGGTCTCGGCGAGACTCCGGCAGCGTCTCGGCACTGGCGATTGTCACGTGAGCTGCCGCAGTGTCAGAAATCTCAACGTCATCCGCGATGCTCAAAACCCGCTGAACCGGCCGTACGGCGGAATGGCCAGCCGGCAGGTCAACAGCGACTCGAACCGTTCGAACTTTGGGCTCAACGAGTGATACCACACTGTCCGCTGCCAGAGCATCCTTCGCCGCGTCAACGCTCACCGTCAGCCGCCCGAGTCCACCGGCGACGTCAGTCTCAAGCGGCAACTCTTCGTCAGGCGAAAGCTCAAGCTTCGAGCGAAACACCGCAGCGTCACCCGACCGCCCTTCAACCGTCACTGTCGCCGGACGCGGCCCTTCGTTCTTGACTCTCAGGAATACGTGTCCGACGAGCGTTGCGGAATCGACAGTCCAGCGCGCTGCCGTAATCGCGATGTTGCTGAGCGATTCTCCCACTGCGACGACTTCAGCTTCTGTCGGAAACGGCTGATCGTCTGCCGGCATGGCATCGGTCATGAACACGACGTCCCCACCGTTTTCTGCAAGCTGAACTGCCATGTCGAGCGCTGGCAGAATGTCGTGCCTCGGCAACGTTGGCTTCCACTCA
>JBLFXD010000616.1:0-4798 GCA_047611045.1 Planctomycetaceae bacterium
CTGCTGCGGCCAGAAACCGAGACGGATCATCTCTTCGAGGATGACCTCGTTTTTGGACGACTCACGTATGCGGTCGTAGATTTCCTGGCGAGTTGACATAGGTCGAAATAAAAAACCACACGGAGCGGCCGGCGAGATTTCCCTTCGAAAGGCTCTCAGGACTGGGCCGCTCAACTCCAGCCGAACGACCACCTGTCGCTGATTCGATTCACGGAATCTACACCGGAATCGGCGACAGGTGGTCAGTTCGGCACAGTCAAGAGCGGACCAGTGACGCGGTTCAAAGCAGTCTGCATGAATGGCGATCCGCCATCCGGGTTGCAAGGCTCCTCACCGAATCGCTCCGTGCGGTGTCTCCTTATTGTGAGGTTTGAAAATTCAATTACCAGCTTGAGCTGGTAGCACGAATTCTATCTGCACTTGTTAAACGATTTTCTGAAACAGCGACTTAAGACGCGACGGTTGATTCTCTTTGGCAAACTGCATTCGTAAGGCGAGGATATGCTCGCACGGTCCCATGCGAAGTCGGTTCTGCTGATGCCAGTTGCAGGAACATTCGCCAGCGATGATGCGTTCGTCAGAGTCGATCTTCAACGACGGTTTGAATTTGGTTCTGGGTCCAGCAACGGTTCCTTCAAGAACACGGACGTCGTTTTCGGCAGTGAATTGTGACTTAATGCGAACAGCCTTCTGGTCGAGGAACCGAGTCGCGTGTTGCTCGCGTTCGTTTGAAAATCTCAGTTGATCCATCGGTAACGGGTCGCGAGTCAGCTCTCTGATTCGATAGACCTTTCGATTCGGATCCCAGATCGTGCGGCCGGCCTGAGTCCACGCTGACAACGCTCCGAGGACGACCGACCGATCCAGACCCAGTCGGGTGGCGAGTGAATCGGGCGATTCATACCAGGTCTCGCTCAGCGCTTCGAAGACGCGCAGCTTCGTCGCGCTGTCAACCTCGGCTCGCGGCGCCAGCAGATCGAAGTTTCCGGCCGATGACCAGTCGTTGGCTGTCCACCCGGAAAGTCCGAGCGTGAAGTTCATGTCGCCCAGATCGGCGGTGTAGAAAGACGGCATTCCTTTGCCGAGCAGCTGCACAGTAAAGCTGCGGGCGACCGGAATGAGTCGTTCGAGAATGTGGATTCGCCGCCGACCCCAGACGCGGATTTCGTCCTCCTGATCACCTTGATAAATCGAGCGTGCGCAGGTCAACTCGGTGTTCCACGGTTCGAAGATAATCTTGATCGGGCGACCGGGCGACAGTTGGTACCGCATCGCCCGTGGACCTTTTATTTCCCGGTTTCGACGAAGGATCAGGCAGATATTGTGAACGTCCATCGGATGCAGCTGGAACGTCGCCGCCGGAAGAGACATCGCCGAACTGACCTGCAGAAAGCCGCGGACCCAACTGTCTGGAAGGTCGATCTTGACCTCTTTGTAAGACTCTTCATTCGTCGTCTTTACCGCGAAGCCGCCGGGGTCGATCTCAAACTGCGTCGTCTTGTAGCTGCGGACTTTCTGGAACTCGTCATACAACGCGGATGAGTAATCGATATTCGTCGTTCCGCAGGCAAACTCGCCGACATTCTTGAAAACGTCGTAACCGACTCCGAGCCGACCGTACGAAGATTCATCGCGGCTGAAACATTCAAAAAACAGTTCGTCGGGATGGACAGTGATAACCGGGTCGAGGACATACCAGGCATCCTTGTCTCGCTGGTACAAATAGCTGAAGTACTTTTGCTGAGCGGTGTAGAACGGCTGCATTCTCCTCGCCTGGCTGGCTCTCAGATCATTGAGCTCAGCTCGCAACGTTTTCAATTCTTCCGCGACTTCTTTCTGCTGCTGCGCGACGGCTGCCCAATCGACCTCGTCCTGCTGGGCGAGCCACACCTTGTAGGCAGTGTTGTCTTTCGGTTTCCAGCGGAGGTCAGAAATCACGACGTCATGGAGCGCGCTGATACCTTCTCGAAAGGCGATGTTCTTGCGGAGTTCGCCACGAAAGAATGTCGGCGCTCGTCGCGTATCCGGAGCGAACGACACGTTGGTGCGAGTCGCCCGGTTATCAACCAGGCTGTCCTTCTGGTACGAGTAATTAAACTCCACCGCGCACCTCCACGGGTTTGACTCGGAGCGGAGATTCGATCGCTGGCCAGGTCGCCAGGAGTCGGAGCAGGATCTCGACGGCTGCGGCGCGGTCATTGATCGCGGCAGTCGCCGAAAGTCGGGACAGAATCTCCGCAGCGATCATTGCAGCGGCTTCCGACTTCAGCCCTTCGCGTTCCAGTAACTGCAAGGCGCGTGTTTTCGCTATGCGGCCTCGATTGACGCGTGACAGGACGCTGACGAAATAGGGCGAAAGCTGCTCCAGTTGATCAACGTCGTCCGCAACGTGTCGGTCCAGGAAATTCGAAACAAACAGCTGCATTGAAGCGGAGGGATGTTCGCTGAGCCGGGCGACGTACTCTTCGCCGTCTTCCTTATCGAAGAGTCGGGTGATCAGTTCCCGCCCAAACTGTTGTACGTCCGGCTGAACGCTGTCGCAGACGCTAATCAGAATTGTCGGTGAAAGAGCTCCGTCGTCCGTGAAGTGTTCACGCAACAGTTTGAAGCCGAACTGCCGGGTGTCTTCCCAGCGGGAATCGACAATGCGAGCCGTCGCTTCAGGATCACCCTTCAGCTTCGGCAGATTTCCGCTGCACATCTGCCAGGCCGATTCTCTGACTGAAAGGATTTCGTGGTTCCCAAGTTTCACAATTTCGTCGACCGTCAGATCGGCCGGGTTAACGTTGGTTGCGAGTAACGCTCCGCCAACTTCCTGAGCCGGACCCGACCGTGACTGCAGCAGCGTCCAGACGGTGTCGGACGAGATGTTTCTCAGGCAGCTCCGCAAATCTTCACGAAGGACGCGAGCGGTGTGCGTCGGCACTCCATCCGGAGCTCCCGGAGTCAGCAACGCTTCAATCAGCAGAGCAGCCAGCCGTTCGCCGAACAAAGAATCGGACTCGCAGAGGCGAATGACCGTTCCGCGAATCTGATCTCGAATGTCAGGCTTCTCATGACGAGTGAGACTGATCAGCAGATCGATGCTACTACGAAGAACGTGGTCCGGTAATTGACCGATGATCTGCACGCCGATGCGACGGACGCCTTCGTGATCTGCTTCGAGAAGCGCCCTGATAACGTCATCGGGTGGTTGGCGAGCGAATGTGTCATGACCGAGCACGAGGTCGCCAGCAAATCTTTGAACTTCCGGCAGAACATGCTGCAGCAAGTCTCGAATGACATCTTCGGACACGCGTCGCAGGTGATGCCCGAAAACCAGCAGCAGCGCTTCTACGATATCACTGGCGACCGCTCCATCGTCTGCGGCAAGGCTTTGCAGCTCCGACATCAGGCGACCAACAATCGCCTGAGCTTGCGGGGCGGGAATCGCGATGTCGCGTAGAGCATTCCGGGCAAATACTCGAGTGTCGCCGTGTGGACCCGTCAAGAGTGCTACGACGAAATCACCGTCTCCGAAAAAGGCTGTCCGGTTCGCGTTGATCCACTCAAACGCTTGTTTGCGAGCCGGTTCGTAGTCAGCAAGTGCGACTGCGCTAACCAGTTGCAAGTCTGGGGCGTTGGCGTCGTATCGGTCATCAGCTAATCGGAAACCAAACTGAGCTGTCCCCTCGTACGGGGCCTGGAGCAGCGTGATCAGTGACGAAACGGCAACGTGTTCGCAGAATTCCGAACAGGCTGTAAGGAGCTTCACGCCAAACTGGTGGACGGGCTCGCAACGACTTTCGCCAAGCAGCTCCAGCACGATTTCCGGATGCTTCTTCCAATGATCAGGGTATGACTCTTCACGACTTTCCGGGATCGGACCGCCGGGCTCATACGGCGGCACACACCGAAACTTCAGACGATTCGTGTCGGCGGAATATCGCCCGCTGTTGCCGTACAGAATTTGGTTAAACGCATAGTACGACCAGAACTTATCAAAGTGGGTTGTCTCATAATGTCCGCGTCTGGTCTGCGGGTTCCATTCGTAAAGTTGTTCCTGGCGGGCCGGCAAACCGTCTGCATCGGAAAACGATTTTAAGACACCGGCAGCCATCCGGGCATAGTCAGACGCCTCGCCCAATTCTGCCAGGCGGCTCAACGTTCGCCAGACTCGTCGTCTTAGAAACTTGCGAGTCTGCTGACTAAACGCCTGGGTTGGATTCGGCCCTGCGGCGGGCTGATACTGATAGTTGTATGGACCGTAACTTTTGTACCATGAAGGGGTCACTTCGAATCTACGCGACAGGATTCCAAACACTTCAGGATCACGTTTCAGCTCGGCCGCTTTGAATATGTGCCGTACGCGATGAAATTTCCCTGGCTCCAATGGTGCGTTCTGCAGAAAATCCAGTAGTGCCGGCCGAATGTGCTCGTTGTCGATCAGGTAGATAATTTCGAGACAGGCATTCGAACCGGCTTCGTCCTGAGCAAGTACTCGATTCAGTTCGTTGGTAAACGCGTCAGCCGGGCCTTCGACAGCGAGGCGGCGCAACGACTCGGGAAGTTGCGCGACAGATTCGGCGATCGCTGAGTTCCGCTTGTCACCTTCCAACAATTGAAAAAGTGCCACGCCTGCGATTCTGCGAACCGTTTCAGCCGGATGCTTTGCTTCAAGTTTTCGAAGAGGCTCGATACTCGCAGCTGTTCCGCATTGTCCCAACGCCGAGTTACTGTCAATTGTTGTGTTTGAGCGTTGGTTGGTTCAGGCGGCGTTTTCTTTGGATGGATTGTTTTCAGAGGAACGTTGCAGCTT
>JBLFXD010000617.1:0-4795 GCA_047611045.1 Planctomycetaceae bacterium
ATACAAGTCGTTAACTTCGTCGGCAGGACGGCGAAAACTGAGCGCAGCCCGCAAGCCGTTTATTGGCTCGCCCCATTGCAGAAGATCCTCTTTGCCAGGACCGAGCATCGCACCGCCATCTGGTGGCTTCGCTACACTTACCGGCTTCAGCGACTGGGGCACGGCCATCGCTTTTCGTGCCGCTTCCAGAATGTGCTTCGGCACTTCGTCGAACGATTCCTTCTCGTAGAAGCGAGTCTCCTTCACATCGGCGGGATTCGTGAAGTCACAACGCCGCACCATGCCCTTCTGAACAACCCACAGTTCAGTCGCATTACGATCCCAGGCGATGGCATAAGTGAGTCGCCCTTCAGGCAGCGTGATGGCGTACGGTTTGGGCCTGGGCGTATCTTTTTCGGATGAGTAGTAGTTGGAGTAGAAAATAATTTCCGCATTGTTGACCCAACGTTTTCCGTTGCGCGACCGCGAAATGGCCAATCGTCGCTTGTCGGCGATGTCGTAAAAACCAGGACCGTTCGCAACACGCGGCCTGTTAGCGGCATCCGGATCGGCAGCCAGCACGCGAAACGTAATGTCACCCGACGGTAAAGTTCCGGTGAATGGCGAAACCTTTCGTGAATGAATCACTCTTGCTTTTAAGAGGTCGCGACCAGCGACTGGATGCACGGCGCCGGGCGATTTGTCCGCGAGATAATCATTGATTTCGCCCTGGTTCGGTTCCTCGCCAAACAGGTCACGCATTACACGGCGAAGCAGTTGTCCTCGATCAGCGGCACCAGTCGGAAGTGGCATTTCGCCGTCGAGCCGCTCGGTGACAATCCGATCCCAGAGTTCTGCTGCGTCTTTGGGATCGGTGTTCGTCGGGCGACCGTTGACCATCCTCGTTCCAACAGAACGGGATGAGTATCGCACTTCGATCAGTCCCGGCGTGAGGCGGACGTCGTCGCCCTCTTTCGCCTCAATCCACGCTCCCGGCCGAATGTGCGCCCAGTCTTCGTCAGTACTTTTGCGACCGACTCCGATGGCGGGCGCCGGTGTTTCGAAGTAAGCCCCCGGCGCCAATCTGACACTCTTCAACGTGGCCCTCGTCGTCCAGTCAGTTGACGATACGTTGATGGCCTTGTTGCCACCATCGAGCGCAGTATGCGTACTGGACTGCTGCCAGGACGGCATGATGAAGAACACTGTTTCCTTGCCCGAATTATGGACAAGGATCCGTGACTTCAGCAACGTGCCAAGTCGATGCTCTTTTGCACGCGGCGAAAGATGCCATGCCACACGCAGCCCGTTGGCCGCGGGCTTGCCCCACGGAGCGTTTGTCAGTTCGGCCGGCAGCGGTTCACCGGTCAGGATTACACGTTCAGCCGAATTATCCAAAGCGTTGTTAAGCGGAATTCGATGGACCGCCAAAACGTCATTCAGCAGCTCGACCGCATCAGCCTGTGACCATTCAAGCGTCGCATCAAACCGGGGCAGCAACACTTCGAACTTCGCAACCAACTCTTTGGTTTCGTCCTTATTGAGCTGGTTAAAGTACTTGACCATCTCGCCAAGCCGCCCAATCAGTGCCCCGGGAATCTTTCCGTTCGTCCGCGCATTGGCCTGCCAAAGCCTGAACAGCTTCTGTGCGACTTCGTGCTCGGGCTTCAGCTCATCCGCTGGTGCCGCGACAGCGTCGGCCTCGGGTTCATCTTTGGCGACTCCTGACACAGCGGGCGCTGCTGCTGCTGTGGTCGCTGCAGCGGGAGGAGGATCAGTACTCGCCGCGGCCACGGTGAACTTCAATTCGCCAGAACGGAGCGATCCGAACCAGTCACGAGCCTGCTCCTCGGGAAATTCGTCTTTGTTTTGGAACGGGTGCGAAAGGCTTTCTGCCAACGGAGCCAGACCGAGCGTGGTTTCGACGCTGATCCGGACCACGTCTCCAGCGCGGGCTTCGATGACTCGCCAGATCACGATTTGAGTCTTCGACGCAGAGTGGTCACCGTCGCCGATCCCGACTCCCGTGCCAGCGAGTTCCACGATGTGCCCTGGCTCGAGTCGGTAGCGCTGCCAAGGGAACATTCCTCGGTTTCATCCACACGTTGCCGTACGGGCTTGCTTTTGTGGGGACGGCCTTCCCAGCCGCGTCGCGAATACTCCAGGTGCCTTCCTGGAAATCCAGACCGCCCAGAAACTGAACCGGCTGGCTTCCCGAGTTGTGAATGACCACGCGGCAATTGAGCGAGTCACCCACGGCGTACTCAGTCTTCGATGGATCAAGCACCCACGCCACGCGCAAACCGTTCTCGGCCTTCAGTCCGAAGTTGAAACCACGCAACTCCTCAGGCGTGGCCGGTTTCCCCGGCTTCGAAGAACATCGCGATGCAAACTCTTCGCGCGGCAGTGCTCGGTGAACCACGGTCAGATCCCACGCTGCGATTTGTGCAACCAGCCTGGTAAACTCGTCCGCCTTCCAGTTCTGTTCGGCGGCGGTCAACTCCAGCCAGGCACGAGCACCGTCATCTCCAGCGGCCTTCGCTTTCCCGGAAAGATCCTCGGTCACGAATTCACGCAGATACTTGAACGCTTGCGGCGGATACGTGCCGTCCTTCAAGCGGCGATGCGAGACCTGATTCGTAAACCATCCAGCCCAATCATCCGGTCCGTATTTCTGCGCATTTGCTGTTGAGGTGTCATTCGGCGCCGTATCGTCGGGTGTTGAGTCTTTCGGAATCGCGGCATCCGATGCCGCATCCTCAGATGTCACGACAATTTCATCTTCCGCCGAAGAGGCGTCGGTTGGGCGAAGCATCGCGATCGGCACGGCGACGCCGAACCCAACGAGCAGCGACAGTGCAGCGACGCTCGCCGAAACGCTGCGACGATTCGAGTGGCCATTGAGTACCGCCACAAGCCGGCCCTCCAGAGACGACTTACGAGCCATCGCCAACCCGCAGGCCTGAGTCCACCGAGCCGTCGAAAACCGCGTCGCGACGTCCAGCAAATGCTCGGCGTACGCGGAGGGCGGTACGCCGTTGGCCAGAACAAGATCGTCGCACGCTCGCTCGCGTTCAACGTGCAGACGCCATGCCGCGAACCAAACGAGCGGATTGAACCAGTGCAAAGCGCACGCCATCTGCGCCAGCAACTGGGAAAACGCGTCCCGACGTTTGATGTGCGCGAGTTCGTGCAGAAGGACCGACTGCAACTGCTCGGCACTCCAGCTTCGAGCGTTCTGCGGCAACAACAACCGAAGTCGAAGGATTCCCCAGACAACGGGAATCGTTTGCTCCGAGTGAATCAGCAGCCGAACCGGTCGTCGAACCGCAAGCTGCTGACACGCGGCCTTGAAGGCGTCGAAGATCGCTTCATCAGAGGGTTCGTTGCCCCGCTCGTTGAACGCCGACTTCTGTGACGCGGCGATTATCCTCCCGCGACGCTCGCCACTCAACAGCATTAGCCGAGCTGCCATCAGCCGAGCAATCAACACGGAAAAACCAACCAGCCAAAGAATCGGCAACGCATCGAGAGCACTCCATTCGCGCAGCGGTGGCTCGGAAACGATCTCCGCAGAAACGCCAGCAGCCAGAACAGCTGGCACCTCAACATCGGAGCGATGCACGACAGCCGGCGATGCGCCAATTGACTCCACATCAATCCGTCCGGAAGAAATCGGTGGCGAGTCAGACCGCGATGGAGTCAGCGCGGCAGAAGCGGGTATCGAAGCTTCCGCCTCATCAGGAATCCGTTCTGACAGCACGTCCGCAGAAGATGGCGCCGACGGTGCAGAAATAACTGCCCAGGCCGGCAGAACTCGCCACTGAGGGAGCACAGCGGAAAACACAGGCACGACCAGCATGCCGACGATCGAAACCTGCCACACAAGGTGTCGTGTCGCTGCGGAATCACGCCGCAGGAGAACCGCGACAAGAGCGGCGAGTAAAAGAAGCACTCCGCCTTTGAGAGCGGAATCCACGAGCAGCAGACTCGAAGTACTCAATACGGCGCTGACGGTAAGCAATGTACGGTTCATCTCAGCGGCCCTCCTGCTTTGCCTGTTCGATCAGTGCAATCAGCCGCTCGCGTTCCGCGTCGGACACTCCGTCTTTCCGAGAGTGCAGATGCGCGGCAAGGGCTTCTTCCAGCGAACCGCCAAAAAACGTTTCCAGCACTTTTTCGAGTGCGCTGCGACCAGCCTTGCCTTTGGACTGGCAAGAGACGTAGATGACTTCCCGGCCGCTCTTGCGACGCTTGAGATGCCCCTTCTCTTCCAGAATGTGCATCATCCTGCGGACTGCCATCGCTGTCGGCGGCGAGGGAATTGTGTCAACGACTTTTTTTACCGTCGCCTCACCCAGAACAAAAACAGCATCCATGATCTGTCGCTCACGGCGACTGAGTTCGGACGGCTCGGACATCGCTAATCCTCGCTGTGAAGAATCATCAAGGCGGCACTAGACACGAAAGTACGCCACGCCGCGTTAACTTTTTAACGCTCCACTTCAGGAGCCACAAGACCGAAACGTTAAAAATGTAACGTTCAATCAAAGCTGGCGACGCGGCTGACCTGGTCAACTCTTGCAAGTCACTGCCAACACAAGCTCCCGTTCCACTTAAAGTGGACGCCGTGATTGAGTACTCCGGCGGGACATCACTTCTTCGGAAAGACTGGTACGGTCACGTCTAATGAATGCAGCTCTGACGAACTTGAGTTACTGTCAATTGTTGTGTTTGAGCGTTGGTTGGTTCAGGCGGCGTTTTCTTTGGATGGATTGTTTTCAGAGGAACGTTGCAGCTTCTTTTCTTTGAGCGT
>JBLFXD010000618.1:0-4777 GCA_047611045.1 Planctomycetaceae bacterium
CCCGTCTGGTCATCAGGATATCGTTCTCTACCTGAACACCGTCGTGGGAGACGGCACTGATACAGAGTACCGTTTCCTGGAGTCCGTTTTAAATTGAACAGGTTGTCCATCGAGGCAATGAGTTAGGACTTGAATTCTCTGACGTCAAAGGAACACAAATATGGCAGAACCATTTCTCGGTCAGATTCAGACATTCGGATTCAACTTTGCACCACGTGGCTGGGCTTTCTGCAACGGTCAGCTCCTGCCGATCAGTCAGAACTCTGCGTTGTTTTCGTTGCTCGGTGCAACATTCGGCGGTGATGGCCGAACAACGTTCGGTCTACCGGATCTTCGAGGCCGTACACCGATTGGTTTTGGCAGAGGCCCTGGACTTTCGGAGATAGAGATTGGCGAGAAAGGTGGATCAAACAGCCACACACTTACGATTGATCAGATGCCGGCGCATCGACACGACATCGTCGTGAATTCGGAAAGTGCTGATCAAGACGATCCAAGCGGAAACTATCTCGCGAAAACTGCCACGGCGACATACTCGGATTCAGAAAATGGAAACACCCTGAATAAGGAAGGAGCAATGACGAGCAATGGAAGCGGTCAATCGTTTTCCATCCAGAATCCATTGCTCGGAATCTACTTCAGCATTGCCCTGCAGGGAGTGTTCCCGTCCAGAAATTAGGGTTACTGCAGTCTCTAAGAATATGTCGAACGGAGCGGATCAAATGCTCGGTTTAGACATGCATAACAGATTCACAATTCAGCGAAGGACGGTCCTATGTCAGAACCTTATATTGGTCAGATTCAGATCTTTGGGTGTAATTTTTCCGTCCGTGGCTGGGCGCAGTGTCAAGGTCAGCTTCTGCCAATTTCCTCGAACCAAGCGCTGTTTTCGCTACTCGGCACAACGTATGGCGGGGACGGTCGTTCCACGTTCGCGCTTCCGGATCTGCGCGGTCGCAGCATCGTAGGTGTTGGGAGCGGGCCGGGGCTGAATCCAATCAGGTTGGGCACTAGCGGCGGAAGTAACAGTCATTCTCTGACTGTGGCTGAGATGCCGGAACATAATCACCTCGTCCAGGTCAATTCCGACACTGCCGATGAAAAAGTTTCCTCTGACAAATACCTTGCCGCGACTTCGGCTAAGACATACAGCAAATCGAATGATGGCGGTACTCTGGGGCAGACTGTAACGACCACCGGCAATGACGAACCGTTATCCATCACAAACCCATTCCTCGGACTCAATATCTGTATTGCACTACAGGGTATTTTCCCATCCAGAAGCTAGCGAGGCTCCAAGCCTTCCGTTTCGCGCCGATAGATCACCGCAGTCGCTGGTAGATACTCATTGATTTCACTGGTGGTAAAGGAACAATCACATGTCAGAGCGTTATATTGGTCAGATTCAAGTGTTCGGCTTCAACTTTGCGCCACGTGGATGGGCAATGTGTGAGGGTCAGCTTCTGCCGATCAGTCAGAATTCGGCGCTGTTTTCGTTGCTCGGCACAACATTCGGAGGTGATGGCCGAACAACGTTTGGTCTACCAGACATGAGAGGTCGCTCCCCCGTTGGCGTTGGGGAACCCGGTTCAAGGACGGTCGAGAAACCCAAGCCGAAGCGTCCGATACACCCTCTTATGAGAGTGCTTGACACAAACCGTGATGGCGTTATATCCGATGGGGAGCTTGATGGCAGCGTTAAAGAGAAACTTCTGTCGCTCAAAAAACCAGGGGCGAATTCAGTCACTTTTAGTGACCTGACGACCAGGCCAGAACCAGACTTGATAGTGGAACGAGTTGAGTCACAAACTCTGCCTAAGATCAAGTGGGGGCAAAAATCTGGAAGTGAAACCGTCAGACTCACAAAAAATAATTTGCCCCCACATAATCACAACATCACAGTGGATTCCGATTTGGCTACTGAGCGGGACCCGACGTACAATTATCTCGCCTCAGCTGGGAAAGCGACATATAGCAGCTCTAAAGGTACCTCGACGCTGAACCCAGTAGACGCTGTTTCGAGTGCCGGTAGCAATAAACCAATTGACATTCGGAATCCATTCCTTGGTTTGAACGTCTGCATCGCCTTGACAGGGACATACCCATCCAGAAGTTAAGTAACGCGTTCTTTGCCGGATAGATTTAGGTCATCTATCGATTCACTGGAGACGTTTGAGTGATATTCGTTCTCCTCAAACGACACCGCAAGGCTTTCGGGCACATCTGCATCTTGCAGACGGGTGCGCTGAAAAACTGGACGAGTAGACCAGTACTCAATTGTCGGGTTGCTCAAATGACAGACGACGAGTTTGACCAAATCACTCGGCGCCCAATACAGGAATCAGACGACAGATTCCTTTTCGACGTCTTTCTGGCTGGGATCGACCAGCAACGGAAACATGTAACTTGCACCGATGAGCAATGGGTAACGCTGCAGGCAGACCAGTATCGACTGCAAACGGCGTTTTATCATGAACACTGGAGCGATAGTTCTAGCTTCGACATCATCGAGTTGAACGGCAGACCGATTGGCCGGATTTACGAATGGCAAGGCCTCGACGAGGGCGTCGAACAGATCCGGGTCATTGACTTCTCCTTGCTGGCTGAATTTCGCAATCAAGGAATCGGCAGTCGCGTGATAAAGGGGCTTATCGATCGAGCTGACGGCAAGCTGCTACCAGTTCGGACTCGAATTGCACCAGTCGACCTCTCTCGCCCTTTTCTCGAACGGCATGGTTTTACCCTGCTGACCGATGAAGGCATGACTTTACTCTTTCAACGTTTGCCGGGCGGACAGTTGACATAAGGACCGTCGCACTTCGCGCCCTCGTCACTGGTGAATCAGGTCACGCGAACTGGACGATGGAATATGCCCCAGGACAATGTGACGCTCCGTACTGAGTCAGACAACGCTGGCGACCGAGCGTTCATACGGCAGCTGTTTGACACGCTCGACCATATACAACATTTACGTGAGCTTGGCCCGTCGGCGGAGATGATGATCCAGATGCAGCTCGACATGCGCGAGAAGCAGTACCGGGAGCGATTTCCGAATGCATCGTTTCAACTCATTCTGCTTGATGGTCGACCGGCTGGGCGCATCGTGGCAGATCGGACGGACGGTCAATGGCACTTGGTCGACATTGTCGTGCTGCCGGAATGTTGCGGCAGCGGAATTGGAACACAGGTCGTTGGCGACCTGCTGCAGGCTGCCGACAAGCTCGACCAGGCAGTGAGCGCATCGGTCTTCAGCAACAACACCAATGCCCTTCGACTCTGGCTGAGACTCGGCTTCGCTGTCAGCCGCGAAGAGCTCGACTACACGTGGTTGCGTTTCGAACCGTCTGGAAAACCTGCTTGCTGAACTGACGACGGAATTCGACCAGTGGCCGCTTGCGGGAGCAAAATCGCTCTTTACGTGCCGCTTGAATCCACGTGCGTCGCGACAGTCCTATTCTGGACGTTCCCGTTCCAGCCGTTTGCCTTCCTGATATAGCTCTTCCATTTGATGGATCGAGACATCCCGGATGTCCAGATCCTGCTCGCGCAAGCGAGTCTCGATGTACCGAAACCGACGCTCAAACTTCGCGTTGCTTTTTCTGAGAGCTTCCTCGGGATTGACCTGCCACCGGCGGGCGATGTTGGCAATCACGAAAAGTACGTCGCCGAGTTCGCCCTCGATTCGCTCCAGCCGAGCGGCATCGTCAACGGGTTCGTCTTCGGTTCGAGGACCGTCGACGCTTGCCGCAATGTCAGGAACCTGGCCGTCTTCAAACAACTCTTCCGCCAGCTCCGCGACCTCTTCGTTCAGCTTATCGAACAGCATCGCTCGATGAGGAAAATCGTAACCAACGCGAGCGGCCTTCTTCGTAATGCGTGCGGCTTTGGCGAGACTCGGCAGTTCAACAGGGATCCCGTCGAGCACGGATTCACGTTCGCTCTTTTCTTTCCGCTTGGCCTTGTCCCAATGCTGTGAGACGTCCTCAGCGTTCTCGGCGACGGCGTCCCCGAAAACGTGCGGATGCCGGTCAACCATTTTCTTCGTGATGCCGTCCATCACGGCCAGGATGTCAAACCGCTGCTCGTCTTTGGCAATCTGAGCATCCAGCACGACCTGCAGCAGCACATCACCAAGTTCTTCGCAAATTGCAGCGTTGTCGTCCGAGTCAATGGCTTCGAGCAGTTCGTACGTTTCTTCCAGCGTGTACGGCTTGATCGTTGCCAGCGTCTGCTGCCGGTCCCACGGGCAACCTTCCGGCGACCTCAACTTCGCGATGACTTCCGTCAGACGAACAAATGCGTCCGCAGCCTGATCAGCATTCGGAGCAACACCAAACGTCGCCGGGTCGTGATCCTTCGCCATCTAAATCAACCGATCGTTTTCGTCCAGTGGAAGAATTCGCAATAGATTTCGAAGAGGAGAGAGCAGAGGAATCAGGGACCGTATTCGAACACTGGCTCTGTTCTCTCTGCTTTCTCCTGTTTCCATCCGAGCAAATCCAGAAATCTTACTTTGATGTCAGTCCGAAATTTGCCGCGTGAAACTTCATCAGCTCCAGACCACGTTTCTCGTAGATCAACCCCGCACTGTGTGGCACGCCTTCGACGATCAGTCGTTCGAACGGGATCTTCAGCGACGTCAGGAACTCCATGTATTCAAGGTTGTTCTCGTAGTTGAACCCTTTGGTTCCGACATGAACCAGAATCTTCAGTGACGGTTTGGGATTCTTTGCGTACTCGCGAGCCAGGTCCCAGGTGTTGTAGCCCTCGGCGAAGA
>JBLFXD010000619.1:0-4773 GCA_047611045.1 Planctomycetaceae bacterium
TCGTTTCTGATTGACACCTGCGCGGTTTCCAACGGACAGTTCACGAAGTTTGTCGACGCGACCGGTTTCGTGACCGAGGCCGAGCGGTTCGGCTGGTCGTTCGTCTTTCAGCTTCATATTCCGAAGAAGCAGCGGGAGCAGCTTCGACAAACGAAAGCCGTCGCCGGACTCGAATGGTGGCTCGCCGTTCCCGATGCATCGTGGAAACAGCCAACCGGTCCAGGCTCAAACATCGTCGACATCCTCGATCATCCGGTCGTGCAGGTTTCCTGGAACGACGCGCAGGCTTACTGCCAGTGGGCCGGCAAGCGGTTGCCAACCGAAGCCGAATGGGAATGCGCCGCTCGCGGAGGGCTCGAACAGAAAATCTGGCCGTGGGGCAACTCACTGTTGAGAAGCGGGAAGTTTCGCTGCAACATTTTTCAGGGAGACTTTCCGAAGAAAGACACCGGCAAAGACGGCTACAAAGGAACGTGCCCGGTCGACGGCTTCGAGCCCAACGGGTACGCACTCTACAACTGCGTCGGCAATGTCTGGGAATGGTGCCAGGACTGGTTCAACCCTGAGTACCACAGGATCCGACCCGACCTCAACGACAATCCAACCGGCCCGCCATCCGGAACAAAACGAGTTCAACGCGGCGGCTCGTACCTCTGCCACGATTCCTACTGCAACCGCTACCGCCTGTCCGCCCGGATCGGCAACACTCCGGACAGCTCAGGCGGCAACCTCGGATTTCGCTGTGCCTGGGATATCAAATAGTCTCGAAAGGGAACAAATCGCAGAGCACGCAGAGTTAAACGCTGATGAACGCGGAGTTCTCCGTTTTCTCAGCGTCATCCTCGGCGCCCTCTGCGATTTAAATGCCGTCCGGAGTTCACTTCACGAGGAACGTTTCGAATTGCCAGAGGTCGTCCCAATCGTCAACCGAGTCCTCAGGAACCGGTCGCCAGTCGGATGGTTGTGACACAACCGGCCCGAGGTACGGCAACGCGACATCCATGATCTCTTCGTGTGGCAGATTGTCCGGCAGGTTTACTCCTTCTTGCGGATTTCGAATCATCCAGAACACGCAGCCCAGCACGGAGCACGCGACTTGAAGCGTCGTCGGGTTTTGTCCGCCGACAAGTTCGCGGGTTTCTTCGATGTCCAGCAGGCTTCCGCACCACCACGCTCCGTAGTCGTGTCCCAGCAGCAGGCAACCCAGCTCGTCGCGACCAGAGATGATCTCGTCGGTCATGATTCGCTGTTCTTTCTGCAGTTCCAGGTCCCTCATGTTCAACTCGTGCAGGGACGCAATCGCCGCGTTGGTGGGGCAGTACGCGTAATGAACGGTCGGTCGATAAATCGCTTCACCTTCGTCGTCGTGCACGGTCAGGTAGTCCGAGATGCTGAATGCTTCGCCGTGGCGGATCACCATGCCGATGATCTGCCCGCACGGAACCCACGATTTGACCCAGGTATTCATGCCACGGCTGTCGAGGAAGATCTGATTCTGCGGTCCGGCGTCGTGCGTGTTTGCTCCGGGAGGGAGACGTTTTTCATGAGTCCCCCAACCCATTTCGGCTGGAGCGATGCCTTCTTCGTAGAAACCTTCGATGCTCCACGTGTTGACGAACTCGTTGACACGTTTCGGCTCCGATGTGATCTGAGTATCCCGTTCACTGATATGAATCGTGCGAACGCCCGTCAGCATGGCGAGTTCGTTGAACTCGCCGGTTTCCATCGCCGCTTCCAGTTTCGGAACCCGTTCATCTTCCGGCTTTTCGTCGATGATTTTCTGTGAGATGTCCAGCAGAGCCATCTTTGTAAAGTGAGAGACAAGTCCGGGATTGGCTCCGTGATCGACGACCGCCGTTGCGCCGTTGCGGTTGTCCCAACTGGCGATCAGTTTTCGCAGATTCATCTGCCGACGATAGAGCGTAAAATCGGCACCGGATTTTTCATACGGGTCCCATTCTTCGACGGACGTGTTGATGTAAAGCACGCCGCGATGATGGCACCAGTCGAGTATCCTGATCGTGTCGACGTTCCACGACAGGTCGATGAACAGGTCGCCGTCGTTCAGCAGCTCACCCAGCACTTCGGTGTAATTTTCAGGAGTGATCTGCCCAACGCGGAAATTGACTCCCGCTTTGATCGCGTCGGAAATCGACTCACGATTATCAACCATGTCGACCACAGTGATGCGATCTGCCGGGCAGTTGATGTGCCTCAAGATGAGCGGAATGGTGCACTGCGAAACGCTGCCGCAGCCAAGAATAAGGATTCGACCATCAAAGTCGATGGTATTCTGGGACATGATCATGATTTGAATTCTTCAGCTTTCGTGTTGCCGACGCGGGCTCATGCGTCGAAGGTCTCCTGAGAAACAACGAATGAAATGGGTTGCCTTAAGGCCACGCCAACAAAGTTTTGATTCCGTAATCAATAAGTCAGGCACCAAATCAGAAACAGGGTGCGATTCCTCCCGCACCCGGTTCAGAATATCCATCGCTAGTCAATCTCGACGATGCGCGCAATGTCCAGACCGTTGAAACCGGAGGCGCTCGCCGACGTGTAAGCTCCCATTGTGGGAGCCAGAATCAATTCGCCGACTTCCAGCTCAGGAAGTTCCTGATCGGTCGAAACGACGTCGTGCGAATCGCACGTTGGGCCGGCCACAACGCAGGCCGAGCGAGGCCGTCCGTCAGCGGCTTCGGCAACGAGGTCGAAATCCGAATAGTCGAAGAGTTTTCCCGAGAACGATCCGTAGAGCCCGTCGTCGAGGAAGTACCACGGCAGCCCTCCACGAACCGACTTGCCGACCACGCGTGTAATCAACGTCACGGCTTCGGCACACATCCCGCGACCGGGCTCTGCGATGATGCGGATCGGCAGGTCGCCAAAAGTGGCGTTCAGCGCCGCCGCAAGTTGCCGGCAGTAGTCGGATAGAGGCATGACGCTCGTCCGGTACGGAGCTGGGAATCCGCCGCCGATATCGAGAACTTCGATCGGGGCACCGGCGGCCACACACGCGTCCCACGCCTGGCGGGCTCGTGTCAGCATAGTGCGAAAGTCTTCCGGGTTCAGACATTGCGAACCCACATGGAAGGACAGGCAACGAACGCTCAACCCTTTGCGTCCAGCTTCTGCCGCCAAAGCCGAAGCGTCAGCCGGATCGCAACCAAACTTTGCCGACAGGTTGATCAGGCTCGATGACGACGCGGCCGCCAGTCGCAGGATCACGTTGACGTCCGGAGTGTGCCGAACCAGCTTGTCGATCTCTCCCGAGCAGTCGACGGTAAACCATCGCACGCCCTCGTTGTAACAGTCCATCAAATTCTGAACCGTCTTGCACGGGTGAGTGTGAATCATCTGATCCGGTTTGAATCCGGCCAGCAACGCTGACTGCAACTCGCGGTACGAGCAGACGTCAACGGACGAACCTTCAAGGAACAACGTCCGCAGGATGCTCACGTCGGAGTTCGCCTTCGCCGCGTAGAACATCTCAACGTTCGGCAGTTCCGACTTCATCGTCTGATAAGTTCTGGCAAGCGTCGATTTCGACACGACGAGCGTCGGCGTACCGTATTGTCGAGAAAGCTCACGAGCCTGGTCGAACGAAAGCACCGGAGTGGAAATACGATTTGAGTTTTCGTTTTCGGTACGGACTGGAAGTACAGCGGGAGTTGCGAATGAAGTCATAGCCTGCCCCTGAAACTGAGGAGGTGATTGTTGATTGACAAAGCAAGAGCACATTTGGACGGACTGGGTACCCGGACGATGAGACGCAGCCGTGAATGGCGGATCGTCTACTCGATGAATCCGGTTAGTTCGAAACAACAGCGAAGAAGCATCGCAAAGCTGCCAGAGATCACCTCTCATCCAGTCGTCGCGGGATGATCTACTTCTGGTGTCACTGATTTGTGCAGACCGAAAACGCAGTTCGAGCCGGGGATCGGAATCGGGCTGCAGTGACGCAGCGGGCTGAACGGCGAAGCGGATCTGTAGGGAAACTGTCGGAGTTTTTCTGCCGACTCAGCAGAGGGGTATCATCGCTGAAGAAGCCCTGGTCTCTGGTAGGACCGAACTGCCCGAAGCAACTGCATCCGGCAACGGAGCTGACCGAAGCAACTCCTGAAACCAACGAACAAACGCACACAAGGAAGCGTTCTTCGGGGCAGATGGAACAGTCGCAAAGCGAGTCTGGATCGAAATGTCGAACGAGCATCCGTACGTTCAAGCCGGGCCAGAGGCAACCGGGCGACGGGCAATTCGACGACACGTGAAACGGCACGGGCAAAATTTGCCGCTGGAACCGTAGACCAATCGGCGCTAACGCTGCCAGATGGTGGGGCGAGGGAGAGAAGAGTTATCTTCACGGAACATAAAACCTCCAAGGGTCTATGCTCGAAACTCGCCCAGTTTGTCCCGCAGGACTGTCCAGACAACACTGT
The DNA here is from genome assembly GCA_047611045.1 of Planctomycetaceae bacterium. Taxonomy (GTDB): domain Bacteria; phylum Planctomycetota; class Planctomycetia; order Planctomycetales; family Planctomycetaceae; genus JABMPE01. The sequence continues at coordinate 4,440 of JBLFXD010000619.1, forward strand.
CTGGCGAGGCGGAAAAACCACAACCCGAAGTTGAAGCGGCGGAGTCTACGATTCCGTTCGCTCAGATTCCACATCAATAAGGTGTGGAAGCAAGAAACTCGCAACACCTGGAATAATCGATTCTTTCGGCTGCTACCCGGCCCGGCTTCAGTTGAACCTGAAAGCTTGAATGCATCGGTCGAGGTTGATTCGATTTCCTCGGGACGCTTTATTCCATAGGCTTTCCAACTCGTCCTTTTCGATACACGACTCTTCCTTCAGGAGTAAGCTCTATGAAATGCCTGCCTCGAACTCCTCAATCGTTTCTTCCGACCGCCTTCGCCTTGTCTGGAGT
>JBLFXD010000620.1:0-4771 GCA_047611045.1 Planctomycetaceae bacterium
TCGTTTGTCAGCTCACCAAGACGAACGCGGCCGACGAGAGCCAGCGCGGGAATGTACGCCACCGAGTTGAGATTGTGTCCGTAAACTTTGGCGAGTTCCGTGGCGACTTCGACGGGAGAACGTTTCCGCCGCCGCTGCAACTCCTGGCGAGCTGCGGACCGGACTGAAAAACCAGACTGAACAAAGCCGGGAATTATCGGAACCAGACCTGACGTCAGAAATTCAACGGCAGGCACACTGGCGACATCTGATGACTTGCCGGCTGTCAGCGCATCGGCAAGTGAACCGGCCTTCGCTTCTCGAATCGACCAGTTCGCGCTGATGCCGATTCGGGTGTTGAACGACGCCGGCATGGCGATCACGTGGTGATCGTTTTCTCCAACAACGATCACGATGTCCGGGGCGAGCATTCCGATCCACCGCCAAAGGTAGTGGCGTTCTGAATTCTGGTTATCGTTGTATGCCGAGCCTGTTGGAGGAAATCCAGACTTCCAATCGGCGGCGGCTTTGTTCGAATTGGCCGCGTCTGAAGCCGTGTCAAACAGGTCGGGATTCGCGAAGGGGACAATCCCCAGTTCGGTCTTATTTTTCGTTGATGCAAACGGGCGGGCTGCACAGAAGTCGTGCCAGTCGGAAACCAGCCGTTTGCTGACTGCCGAGTCTGGCGCAGAATTCGAGACGAACAGAATTCGCGTGCGATCGCTTTGAACGTCAAGCATGCCGTTTGTCAGAAACGCCGGAATGGCGACGCCGCTTCGCGTCACTCCGATCGACGTGCTGATGGGCGAGTATTCAGCGAGGGCCTTCAGCGCCGCTTGGAATGAGACGGATTCATCGGCTCGTAGTGCTGGGCCGGGAGACGCGAAGAGCGTCAGGCCAGCAATCAGCGTCGCGACTAATCGAACCATCCGTGATTCCTCTGAAACTAACGTACTGATCGTCGGACGAAGGTTCGGTCCGCAGCGATTGTTCGATTTACTCAACCAGATCTTTGGGCATCCGGATTGAGTCCATCGACAATTCGGCTTTTATGAGCGAGTCGTGAAGCGTTGTCCAGGCAGTCAATCTCGCAGATCGACTTCTCACAATCCGGACCCGAATTCCGTCGTCGTTACCGGTCGCTGCTTGAGCAAGTTCTACCGCTTCGTCCAGGTCAACTTGACGAACTCCGGTCTCGGAACTGTTGTCCGCAACAAAGTAATCGTGGTTGTCGACCCGAATTTCCAGCACAGCGGGCCGCGGTGCCGTTTCAACTTTGGCGACAACTGGGTTTTCGACAGGAGCTGGTTCCGTCAATGCATCACGTGAAACTGCGTTTGGTGAGTCGTTGACGGGGCCTTGTGCACCGACTCCGCTGCCCGAACCAAAGCCGGGAAGCAGACCGCTCATGAATGTTCCGAGCACGGCGCCGACGACGAGCAGCCCGCCAACGACCGTTCGCTTTTTAACTGGCATGACTCTTCCCTGTCTCTCCGAAACCGAATTACCTGCCGCTGACGCAATGCTAGTGTCTGCTCACGGCACGGGCTGAACGATTACAGTCATCGGTTCCCTGCTGGCCTGACGTTTCCGAATCTGGTGGATGTTTACCGAGTTGTTCCGAAGTTAGCGTTTGGCAGGATGTTTCGAATTTCCAACCTGCGATTCTGCTGGACGTTCTTCAGCGAGCTTTGATCTCAAGATGGCGTCGGATGATGTCCTGAGCTTCCTCGGCGACCGAATCGAAGACTTTTTTCGATGGAGGTGGCACGTCGGGCTCCTTAGCGTCAGTCGAGCTACTGCCCTCGCTATCGTCTGACGCCATTCCAGAATCCGCCGCAGCGTGTTCGGTCGTGGGTGCGGTCTTACCAACGACTGTATCTGTGTCGGACGCGGCTGGCTCTTCTTCAGCAAGCCAGTTGACGATGCTGTCTTCGGTGCTTTCTTTGACGATGACTTCGTCAGTTTCCGATTCGATTTCGCCTGAAGCTTCCTTGTCGACCGTCGCTGCGGCTTTCACTTTGACTTCAAACTGAAACAGCATCGGCCCAACTCGCAGAATGTCGCCGGGCTCCAACGTCGTTCGTTCGGTGATCGTGACGTCGTTGATCTGCGTCCCGTTTCGGCTGCCGAGATCTTCAACGGTTGCCGCGCCTTCGCGAACTCGAATCGCGCAATGCCGACGGCTGACTTCCGAAGTCGCCAACCGAACGGCGACACCTTCGTCGCGGCCGACAACCAGCTTGCATCCTTCGGTCAGGGCCATCTTCTTGCCCTGGTGCTTTCCGGTCATGATGATCAGCCTGGACGTCATCCAGATGCCTCTTTGGTCTGAGTTCTAAACTGCTTGCAATCGCAAATCGTCTTTTGTCAGTCGTGGTGCGGAACAATCAAAGGTTCGCCGCAGTCCGGGCAGGTGAGTGTTCGCCCTCGATGCTTCGCGCTCATCTTGAATCGTTTCCCGCATCGGCAGTTAAAGCGAACTCTGCCTTCTTCCTGATTCTTGCCGAGATGAGTTCGGTCCCAAACCTGTTGTGCGATTTCCGAAATCTGGCTGACAAGTACAGACGGCGTGTACGGTTTGGTCATGTAACCATCGGTACCGACCCGAGTGGCCAGTTTCCGGGAGTCTTCCAGTGTGATTTCAGTGAGGACGAGGATCGGAATTTGTGGATTGCGTTGCTTGAATCGCTCGCAGATTTCGTAACCGGTTTCGCCGGGCAGGATCAGTGCCATAATGACAAAGTCGGGCTTGTACATTTGCAGGGCTGAGTGAGCCTGTCCGCCATCCTTTGCGGTCTGCACTTGAAATCCGTGTTCCTGCAGCAGGTCGCGAAGTTCCGCAGCCTGGTCCGCGTCGTTCTCGACGACGAGAACTCGATGCGCAATCGCACCGGCAGATTCGCCAGCCGCGAAATCATCGATCATCACCAGGCCCCTCTTTCCACAGACATTAGATTTTCCGCAACCGCCCGCTTCACGACATCTGCTTTGCCGATTCGACGTGGGCAGATGACAGAATGCTTACTTGGTCGCATTGACGGGTACAATCCTTCACCAATTCTCAGTACGCCATCGTACCGAATTCACGTCGTCTGATGAAGCCCCTCTGCCCGAATGTCCGCCTTCCTGGCACCATCATCACTGCACGATCAGGCAACCGGGCAGCGTCTTTTGAACCTGCCCAATGGCTTCTGCTGAAAGTCCGCAGTCCATCAGACTGAGTGAACGGAGCCGGGTCAACTGGCAGAGCGGCTCAACGGCGGCATCGTCAAGCGCAACGCCGTTCAAAGACAGAGTCTGCAGGTCTTCCACGCGCGACAGGACACTCAGACCGGACGAGGTGACGCGAGTGTAGGAAAGATCGAGGCTGTGCAACGTGTGCAGAGAAGTCAGTCGAGGAAGATCCGTGTCGCTCACCGGGCTTCCCGTTAGAGCCAGCTGTTCGAGCTGCTCGAAGTTGCTGAGCGACTCCCAGAATTGTTCATTCAGACTCGCACCAGCGGTGTCGACCCAGAAAACTTCGCCGGCAGAATTCAGCTTCACCGTGATCCCGGCGGCTGTGAGTTCGTCAATCTGCTGATCGACCGCCCCGCGACAGCCAGCAAAGGCAAACAACAGTACGCAACCGAGTCGAATGGACATTCGGGTCGAGTCCTTAGTACACGTCCCGCGAAAAAAGGATCGCAATTCTCCGTTGCCGAAGCTGCCAGCTTCGGACCGACACTGGCAGCGTCGGCAACGACACAACACCACCTTGTATCCAACCCTTAATTCGTGGGTCGAGTCCTTAACGAAGCTGCGCGCCGACAGCGGACTCGCACGACTTGATCACTGCCTGCTGAGTTTCTTCGACTTCTTCGTTAGTCAGCGTCCGCTCGGCAGATCGATAGCTGATCGTCAACAGGTATGACTTCTTGTCAGCTGGCAGCTGTTTGCCGCGATACTGACCGCTGAAAGAAATTGACTCGAAGTTTGGTCCGGCGACAGTCGTGACGGCTTCTTCGAGCTGGCTCCACGTCACCGATTCGTCGAGCAAGAAGTTCAGATCGCGAGTCGACGACGGGAACCGCGGCAGCTCTTCGAACTCAGGTCGCAGATTGGCCGACTGCTCCAGCAACGGCAGATCGATTTCCGCGACGACGCAAGCGTCACGCAGATCAAGCTGGTCGGACACTGAGCGATCCAGTTCGCCGAACCATCCCCACGACTCGCCGTTCAGAAGAATCTCGGCGCCGCGACCTTCGACAAATTGCGGAACGTCGCTCGGCTTGACGGAGATCGTCGATGCGGGATTAACTCGCTCGGCGATCGCCTGCAGCAGGCCTTTCATTTCAACCAGCGAGCAACCGCTGACCATGCCGACGACCTTCGGTTCGGCGGCTGGATTGCCCGGATCGGATTCCAGGAAGACCGACGCAATCTCGAAGAGCTGAGCGTTGAAGCTGCCGTGTCGTTCGTTTTCGCGCCGAGCCTGCAACAGGCTGGGAATCAAGCTCTGCCGTAGAACGTTCTCGTGACGCCGCGAGGAGTGATTGACGCTGAGCGTCGTTTCCGTCTTGCGAGGCGTGAAAAGACTGTTCAGTTTCTCATCGGTGAATGTCATCGTGACGGCTTCGAAGAAACCGTTGCCGGTCAGCACTTCGCAGACGCGATCGATCACGCGGTCACGCAGCGACTTCTGACTGACGGTCAACGGGACGATGGCGTCTTCCGGAATTTTTTCGTAGCCGTAAATTCTCGCGACTTCTTCGAGCAAGTCGGCCTCGCGGCTGACGTCTCGTCGCCGCCA
>JBLFXD010000621.1:0-4758 GCA_047611045.1 Planctomycetaceae bacterium
CCAGACAAAGAAGCTGCTGATAAAGATCACGATCCTGCATTCGCGGAGGCCTCCTCTGAGAAACCCGGAATCCTACCAATACCAGCGCAAACCCACGACAAACCCAGATGGACCATTTTTTCACGGTGGCGATCGATGACGAACTTCGCCTTGTGACCGGTCATGCGTGGAAGTAGAACGACAAACTCTTCGCCGCCGTACCGGGCGACGTGATCCGTCCAGCGTTGGGTTCCTCGCAGAACGTCCGCGACGAATCCGAGGACTTTGTCGCCGATGGCGTGCCCGTGCTGATCGTTAAAACTCTTGAAATGATCGACGTCCAACAGAGCAACGGCGTACGGCGAGTTTCCACGACCGAACAGGGTATGCAACTCCTCGATCTTTTCGTCGAAGGCTCGGCGGTTGGGCAACCCGGTCAAGGCATCGACGCGGGCTTCTTCCTGAGCCTGCTCAAACCGCTGCGACTGCTGAGCGACCGCCTTTCGGGTTTGATCAAGCTCGGCCTGCAATCGTTTGTTGTGGTCCTGCAAATCTCGAATGCACTCACGCAATGGCGAGATCGCTGATTCGAACTGATCCCGGTCTTCAAACTTCGCAAGGACGGCATCCAGATCGTCCGCTCGCCGACGATGCCCGGCGATACTCTTGATGAACTTCTTCAGAGTGCCGCCACGCTGCTCCGAATGGAGATCCAGTTGCGAGCATCGATCATCGAGAAACTGTTGGAACTCCGAATTCTCGGTACGTGCAACCTTCGCCTGATCACAGATGAGATCTCGGTCCGACGAATCGAGTTGCTCGTCCAGCCGACGAGTCGAGTCGGAATGGGTATCAATTTCCTGCCTGATCTCGGCAAGAATTCGGTCACACGCCAGCGCGGCATTCGTTGCGTCCGACTCCTGACTCGACGAGGCACGTTGCGATTCAAGCCGCGCCGCCCACCGAGCCCGAGCAGTCAGGTAACCGAAAACGAAAACCGCTGCCGTGTAACACCCCAGTCCGACAAATCGGTTCAGCAGATCCGGCCAGACGTAGTGACTCTCCACCGCCAACAGCGGCTGTCCGGCACCGTTGATGAGTTCCCAGAGGTCAGACACGGCGTCCCTTGTTTACGTCGGTTCAGCGTTGCGTCAATCGAGTGACTCCACTCTGCAATCTAGGTCACGTCGCGCGTGCAGTCCGGTTTAGGTGGTTCGATTCAGGGAGATTCCTCCCCTGACCGGTTCACGTAACGCTGAATCAAAAGCCGCGAATTACCCTCTCAAACCAATGCCGGTTCTTCCTGCGGACTGTGATTGTCGATGTCGACAACCTGTGCACCGTCGTCGAAGCAGGTTTGATCTCGACCAGCTTCCTTCGCCGCATAGAGTGCCTGGTCGGCCCGTTCGAGCACAGACTTCATGGACTCTCCGGGCTGAACTTCGGCAACTCCGGCACTGACGGTGATACTCAGATCTTTGCCGTCGACTCGCAGCGATGATTTGCCGAGTCGCTCACGTTGGCGGTCGACGACCGATGTCGCCTGGTGTCCCGGCACCCGCTCAAGCAGCACGACAAACTCTTCGCCGCCGTATCGTGCGACATGGTCCGTTCCACGTTGCGTCCGACGAAGAACTTCTCCGACGACTTCCAGAACTTTGTCTCCGACCGCGTGGCCGTGCAAGTCGTTGAATTTCTTGAAATGGTCAACGTCGAGCAACGCGACCGCGTACGAGGTGCCTTCCTCGGTGAAGGCGGTATGTGCCTGCTCGATTCGTTCGTCAAACGCCCGACGGTTTGGAAGCCCGGTCAGTGCGTCAACGCGAGCTTCTTCCTTTGCCTGCTCTAGCTTCTGCGACTGCTGAGCGACGGCTTTTCGAGTTTCTTCAAGCTCGTTCTGCAGACGTTTGTTGTGATCTTCAAGGTCTCGGATGCAGTCTCTTAAAGGCGAGATTGCCGATTCGATCTGCGCAGGATCTTCGAACTTCTCCAGCACGCCGTCCAACTCGTTCGCCCGTTTCCGGTGCCCAGCCAGGTTTCCGAGCAGTTTCTTCACCGAGCCACGACTGTCTAAAATCCTCTCCAGCTCAGAACACCGATCGTCCAGAAACTTCTGAAACTCCGAATTGTCCGTGCGAGTCGCCTTTGCCTGATCACAGATCAAATCATGGTCGGCCGAGTCGAGCTGTTCATTCAGTCGGCGAGTCGATGCCGAATGTGTATCGATTTCCTGCTTAATTTCCGACAGAAGGCCAGCGGCAGCGCCGCGGGAATCCTTTGTCGATTTCTGAGGAACGGCTTTCTTCGAGCCGGTGCCGAACAACGTCGACCAATCGAAACTTGAAGACAATCGCCCAAAGGCAAACACCGCCGCTGTGTACCCAGCGCCACCCACCAACGTCCAAATATCAGCCACAATTTCCCTCGCGATAAATCGATTCTGCGTTACGTCTCTACACTTTGCACACGCAGAACCTTATGTCGCGTTTACCTCCCGAGACGCATTGTCGCCACCGATGCAGTGGTATCCCTCCCGCTCATTGTTCGCGAAGTGCGGGCAAAACGGGATCAACTTCACGGCAGAGAAAAACGCCATCGTCTTGCCTGGAGAACACACTCCTGACGATCGGTACGTCACCTGAGCGAAACAAGGCGACTGTCGAGATCGTTGATCATGGTCTGAATCGACTCTGCCGGATAAAGACAGAAGGAAAACTCGCGGCTGGTCAGCACCTGGTTTGCACTCAGTCGCTGTTCAATTTGCGAGAGTTCTTCCCGAATGAGCTTTTGCTGGTGCTCAGTCAGGCCTGCGAGTTGACGATTGATCTCGGGGAACCGGCGATATCTTTCATGGCCTCGGAGTGAATTCGCCGCGGGCGACACAGACATATCCGTCGTGTTCTGCTGGTCGATCAGTGAGACTTTCTCGGCCATGAGCATTTGATCCTCGGGGGTGATCCCGGCGCCGAGATGCCGTTGGGGGTTCTGCTGAAGTTCTCGCAGGTGTTGACGAAGTCTGGAGACGTCGGACGGTGTTGCTGAATGTGGCTCGCCGATTGGCAGCCACGCGGTCGCCGACAGCGTCAGGTAGTCGGGCAGTTTGACGCCAAAGAATCGCGACGCGATGCGATCGGTCATGGCGTCGTACTTTGCACCACCGATGCCATGCACGAAGAGATCGCACAGGCACAGGCGAGAAAACAAAGTTGTCGTGAGAGCTCGGGTTCGCAGTCGCAATCCTGCGTCGGACATCTGCTGCAATGCTGCGGTGGCTTCCTCTGACGAAGCGTCGGGCTGAAGCGTCAATGAATGGACGATCGATGAAGACTCGGGCGCAGTCGCCAGTTCAAGCGTCTCACCGGCCTGTCTGACGAAGAGGCGGCCGCGGCGAGGATCGTCGGCTCGCCAGATCCAGAACGGCGTTTCGCACCAGCCGTTTTGAACGGTGAGTTCCGGAACGGGGTGTGATGAGCTGCGGATTCGATTGACGCGGCGATACTCACTCAGCACTTGATTGTAGGTTTGGCAAAACTGTTCGGCTCGGAGCAGGATGTGAGCGGCGAATGATCGAAACGCGTTGGTTTCGCAAAGCTGACTGATCGGCAATTCGAGATTACCAAGGCCCAACTCGCGTTCAAGCGACGCTCGGCCAGCCGTCAAACATTCGACCAGTGACGCTTGCTGGTTTTTGTCTAAACCCTTCCGTGCGTTGTCGACAACCTTCGGCCAGCACTCAGCCACGAGCGGGTCGACATCCCACGGCTTCATCGCCTCAGAAACTCGATTGGCGAAAGACTCCAACAGACTCATGTTGGCAACACGAGCTTCTTCCCAGGGGAGCGGTGCCCGTGAGGTGTCGAACTCAATCGTCGAGATGCTCGGGTTTTCACGGTCCCCAACCGGAACTCGGATTCGCGTGCTGGCCAAGAGGTCATTGTCGACGACCAGGTTCAGCCCGACTCCGCCACCATGCGATGCCAACTGCGACGTCGCGATGTTTTTGGCAAAGACGCCGGGGTGAAACAGCTCGGGCTGGTGTCCGGTCATGATCAGCGGAATATTGGATTCTGCTGCGATGTCGCGACCAAGTAATTGCGACGTCCACCCTGATGCGGCGGCGATGACTTCGGCTCGGGCAGCTGAGCGAAAGCCGATCAGCGAACGGCCGAGAATTTCGCAACTCGCCGAACCGGGAAGGTCCGACTGTTCACGAAGCTGGTCGACGTGTTTCGCGACGACGGCCGGTTCAGGATGGATGAGTAACGAGCCGTTTTCTCGCGGGACGCGGATGCGGGTTCGTTCCCAGGCGGGTTCTTCGTGACCGGTCATCTTGGCTGAGCGTTCCAGAAGTTCCATCGGTCAGTCGAAGAAATGAGGGATCGATTCAAAACATAGGGCATGTCAGGTGAAGCGACGGCGTGCCAGATTTGTGTTCGTGTGGTATGCCGGCGCTGCGCTTGTCAGACCCTACTCATACTGACCAGTTTCGTCACAAAGTGTCGGTCCCGAGTTCGTTGTCACTTTCGCATCGGTCGGGGCATGCAACTCGCGGTTCATCACTTCGTAGTAGTATCGGAGTCGACGTTCGGAATCGTCGAGCGAGCCGCCGAACGAGCGTTCTTCATCAAGGTAAATTAGCGGGACGGGAAACTCAGTAATCCGCATCCCGAGTTGCGACGCCTGAACCCAAAGCTGCAACGGCATCGCGTAACCGAGTTCCGTGATGTTCAGGTTCTCAAGAGCGTGCGTCCGGTACGCTTTGAAACCGCAGAACGTGTC
>JBLFXD010000622.1:0-4752 GCA_047611045.1 Planctomycetaceae bacterium
TCAACCCCGGCCGTTCGATTGCCGCTTCGGTTGAGGCATTGCCGCCCCAGACTTCCATGCAGGCCAGTTCTTCATTCTGTAATCCGGTTGACACGGAATTCGGCCCTTCTCTGTTCTTGTTGTTGCGGGTATTCCGACGGCACATAGTAACGCGACACCGTCTGGCTTCGGTTGTAGACGCTCGTCTGCAAATGCCCAGAACAGGCTACTCCACGTCCTCATCCGGAGAGGCTGCAACTTGCCGCGTGAGCCCTCGTGACACGGCGCCCGGACGGCCGTACTCATCGGTCGCAGACGTTGTGACGCCGCCGACAGTCTGATTGCGCTCATCATGCGGTGAACTCCGCGCTTCCCTCTTCTTCGCGATCCTCACCAACCGTGGTGGCGGCTCGCGCGATTCCACGGAGCATGCCGCCGAAAACGGCTTCGTGGAGCGGGTAGATGGCGTACCAGTAACAGAGCCCAAACAGTCCCTGCGGATCGAAGATAGCTGTCTGGCGGATTGTGGACCGTGACGCATCCTCAGGAGTGACTTCGAACTCCAGCCACGCTCGGCCTGGCAGTTTCATTTCGGCCGTGAGTCGCAAGAGCCGGTCCTTCTCGATTGATTCAACGCGCCAGCAGTCGAGCGTTTCACCGGTCTGAAGCTGGTCTGGATCTCGACGACCTCGGCGGATACCGACACCACCAACGAGCAGGTCCATGAACCCGCGGATCTGCCACAGCCAGTTGCCATAATACCAGCCGGTTTTTCCGCCGATGCGACGGACGGGTGTAAATGCCGCGGATGCTGGTACGTCAACGGAAATCGTGCGAGAGTCGACAAGGCGGTTGCCGAATTTCTCGCCGCCCCAGCGTTTGGGGCGGCCTCCGGACGACAGGGCATCGGACCAGCGAGTTTCAGCAAATTCGCGATCCTCGTTCTCGAAGGCTCGCTGGATGGCCTCCGCGAGCCCGCGCGGACATACGTTGAATGTTTCGTTGGCAGACGAATCCCGGACGATGGTCGGATTCCGCAGGCTGTCGACGAGTTTCCGGCCGACTCGCGCGTACACCGGTGTCACCAGACCCAGCCATAGGCTCGACAGTCGAGGAGTCAGAAACGGGACGGAGATCATGAGTCGTTTCAAACCACGTTGCTTTGCGTATTCGCGCATCAGTTCGCGATACGTCACCGGTTCAGGACCCCCGATCTCAAAAATGTGGTGACCGGGCGGTTCGTACTGGAGTGCGGCGACCAGAAACGCCAGAACGTCTTCAATGGCGATTGGCTGTGCCGGAGTCTGCACCCAGCGAGGGCAGATCATGAATGGCAGTCGCTGCACGAGTGCTCGGATCAGTTCGAACGACAAGCTGCCGGAACCGATGACGATCGACGCGCGAAACTCAATCACCTGAGCTCCGGACTCAGAGAGGACCTGCCCGACCTCCTGTCGGCTGCGGAGATGCGCTGAAAGCTTCTGCTCCGAATCACCGAGCCCGCCGAGGTAGATAATCCGCTTCACCCCGGCGGCGTGTGCCGCTCGGGCAAAATTGCGGGCTCCTGCCCGGTCGTCGGCTTCAAAGTCTCGGCCGGTCCCCATCGAGTGCACCATGTAATAGGCCGTCTCGATTCCATTCAACGCATCCGTCATCGAATCCGGCTGCAGGACGTCACCATGCACAACTTCGGTCGATTTCGTGACACGTGCCTGCAGGGTTTCAGGGCGTCGAGCCATGCATCGCAGCACGTCTCCACGTTGCTCAAGCAGGGAAATCAAACGACCGCCAACATAACCGCTGCCACCCGTCACAAGAATCTTCGCGATCTCAGGCACGTGTTTGTCCTCTTCGAAATGTTTGTCGCGGCATCGTCCCTGTGCTTTCTAGACGCATAACGTCGCCGGAAGGGTCCAAAGCAGAAAATAAAGTGACAGGAACAGCCGTCATCCGTGATAGCACACCCGGACAAATTCGTCGAAATCAATGATGCCTCTAGAAACTGCAAATGTGCCGCCGCAAATTCCTTACATGTCCTCGGGAGCCTCGCGATGTCCTCATCTGCTTGTGATATAGAAGGCGAAATCGAAATCACAACTCCAGCTGGCCCAATTCGATGCGTCGGAACTGGCTCTGCCTTTGAAATTGTCTTTCAGAACCTGAGACAACTCGTCCGGGCAACACGGCCATTTCGTTCGGGGCCTGCTCGATTGATCGTCGACCGGCTGCTGGCCACGGCGGCACCTGCAGACATTGAAGTCAAACTTCGTATCGGCCGACGAATCGTGGCTGACGTTGAGACTTCGCAAGGTCAGGACCGATCACGCATTCGGCTCCGCTTTCTGAACCTGGCTGCAGCGGCAGTCAGGGGTTCCTGAAGCTGAGGGGCGTTTTTTAGGCATTTCGTTTCTGGTCGCGATCGTCCCGCTCTCTAAAACCTCGTGCAGTGAGGGAAGTCGGCACGGGGCCGTTTGAGGCAGCCCACTTCTCTTTCCATTTCGAAACGCAGCGGATCGCTGCCCCACAATCATCGCACTTTGGAGAAGCTCATGTCGGAACACAAAGACACAACCAACTGGCCGGAACTCGCAATTGGACTCTACGACCGACTGACCGGTCGTCAGGCAGAGATTGCCTACGAGTTTGACAACTTCAGCGTCGACATCCCCAGCAGCACGGCCGCTAACGCCGAGCATGCACACTGGAAGATGAACGGCACACTGAAGATCAGGACCCGTGATCATGCTCACGCCGGATGAAGTCACCAAAATTGGGCAGCGTGCCCCGAATGGCACGCTGCCCGACCTTGATGTGAGAATCTTGACATGACAACTACGTCGCCACTGAGAGCACCTGACGTCTTCATGTGGCAGGCCATAGAGCTCGCATCTCGAAATCGGACCCGTCCGTTCGCTGCCGTGATCGTCGACAAAACAACCGCACTGACGGTGGCGACCGGATTGAACCGAGTTAACGAGCATCCACTGTGGCACGCGGAAATCGATGCGATCAATCATCTCACCACGGGCGGAAACTACGACCCTCGCTCGCTGACTCTCTTCTCGACAGCAGAACCTTGTCCGATGTGCTTCTCGGCAATCCTGTGGAGCGGGATCCAGTCGGTCGTCTTCGGCACAGACATTGAGCGTCTCGTCGAACTCGGATGGCGACAGATCGAAGTCACGTCGGATGAACTGCTAAGCCGATCACCAGAGTTCAATTGCTATATCGCTGGCGGCGTGCTTCGTGAAGAGTGCGATCAGCTCTCCGCCGCCGGCCCAGACACGACAGCGTAGTACGTCCTGAGCCGCTCCGGGCTTGTTGCACAAAAAAAACCGCGTCTTGTGAGTAGAAAGGCACTCTCGATGACTTACGCGCGATCAAGGCTGTGGCTTGGTGTTACCACCGTCGGCACCCTTGTCGTCGTTGCGACATGTCTCCTGATGTCTCAGGGACACGCTGACTTCATTGGCTCGGTTTCTGATTCCAACGCGGGTGAATTGAAGTCAATCGCCATCTGCGTGGCAGCATTCGCAACTCTGATGATCCCGTTCGACCTGCTCGGTGGAATAGTACTGCCACGGCGTTTTGCCCGGAAAACGCCTCGACTGCCACGACTCATCCTGAGCTGGCTCAGGGCGGTTCTTATCCAGAGCGCATGTCTAACTGCATCTCTCTGGATTGTGCTACAGGCTGGTCAGACGATTGGGATCGCTGGAGCTATCGCCGCTGTCCTAATGATTCAGATTGGGTTGGTGGCAACTCAAAAGTGGCTGGCCATTCTGACTGGAGGCATCTCGCTTGAGTCAAACGTGGCCGACATCGACGCTGCTGGGCCACGGATCGCAACTGCGCATCACATGGACAGCGGCTTTACGGGCAGCATCGTTGGCCTTCCTGGTGCCGAAGAGGTCGTTGTGCCGCAGTCGTGGCAATCTCGCATGACGCCAGAAGAACTCGACACGCAGCTGGTTCGACGCATCGGAGCCATTCGCACCGGCAGTCGAACCCGAGGGTTGCTGCTCGCTCTGCTCGTCAATACGGGCACGTTCGGAATCTGTGCTGTGCTGCCGAACGCCGGAGTGACCACTGTTCCCCAACTGGCCACTGCCGCGCTGTACTTCACGTTCGCGTCGTTTCTGTGGCTGCTCCTCTTGCCGCGGATCAGCCGAGAGGGCGTGTTCGAAGCGGACCGCTTCGCCTTCGACAACGGACATTCCGTTAGGCAAATTGAAGCCACGGCCAACCAAATCGAGTCGCTGCACGACGACGAGCCGCAACGATCGCGACGGCTTGAGAGTATTTTCCACCCGGTTCCCTGCGTTCGGCGACGAGTTGCCGAGTTGTCCCTGCGTACCCGGTCAATTCACGGCTGCTGGAATGCAGCACGCATGACGCTGTTTCTGTCCTGGGCATGCGGTGGATTTCTATCGCGAGCGGTGCACTGCAACATCGGCCGCCCGGAACTCTGGGTGATACTTCCGACCGACTGAAGAATCGTATTAAGTGACGTCGGATTCGGTGGTCGTGCCGACCGGGCTCCCTATAAACAAGTATCCATTAAAAATCTGGGCTCACTCCGCATGTCTGAATTCGAACAACTTAGTCTTTCGCTCCAGCCACTTCGCGAATCTATTGTCAATCACCGCCTGTACCAGCGGATGCATTCTCTTGAGTCGCTGCACGTCTTCATGGAACACCACGTGTTTGCGGTCTGGGACTTCATGTCGTTGCTGAAGTCGCTGCAGCGATCTTTGTCGTGTGTCGAAGTGC
>JBLFXD010000623.1:0-4749 GCA_047611045.1 Planctomycetaceae bacterium
CTGCCCCCCCCCCAGAACACTGCTCGAACCGCCATCACCGGTCGCTCGCCCCGTCCAATTGTCCAACCACTTTGACATCACCATAGCAGCCCGCCTTTCGTAAACAGATACTCACAAAGAAGATAAACAAAACAACCGATAAGCCATCAGTCCACATCGACGAGCCAGCGTCAATTGACACCGGAAACGATCCCGCCATCTACTTGTTCGAAATTTCGTACACACTGCGGACGCAAATTCCGGAAAAAACCAAAAGAAAACACAAATTCCCTCAAGCGAGCTGTCAACGAACGCTGAACCTGGCCACGAAACTTGTGATTGGAAGAGGGCTCAATTTCCCACCTGCCTGCAGTCGCTTTGACTGATCCCAACGAAAAGAGCCCTCCAGTGAGTAATCACGGGAGGGCTCTTTGATTGCAGTTTCACCGATGTCAGCGAGTTGCCGACGAGGCGGTCAATTAGACGCGATTGCCGAGGACGAGTTTGAGCAGGTTGCCGACTCGGTTTCAGTAACCCCACTTGGACCCGCTCTAAGTCAAGACACCTGATTTCAATTAAGCGGTGGCAGACTACTTAAGTTCGCGGATTCGGATTCGGCGGTATTCCATCTGACCGCGGTCGGCTTCCAGACCGATGGGACCGGTTGCGGGTAAGGCCTTCGGGAAGTCGAGCGGTTCGCCGTTGCAGGTGCAGGTGGCGACGTCGCCTTTGACGATGACTTCGACCAGGTTCCAGTCTTGTGGTCGGTACTTTTCAAGTTCTTTATACGGACCGGCAACAAAGTAGTCTCGACACTGCAGCTGCGGCTTTCGCAGGAAGATTCCACTGTCGGCGTTCACTCCGGCTCGGAATTCGAGCTTCAAGTGGAAGTCTTTGGCGAACTCGCGAGTCGTCCACAACTGGGCCAGCCCCTTGCCCGGGTTCACGACGATCTTGCCGTCTCGACCGGTGTACCGACCGTCGCTGGAGTGCTTCATTCCGTCGAACGCTGGTCCGTCTTTGTAGTGCCAGCCGGTAACGTCGTGGCCGGTCAGCAGCGATTCGAAACCAGGTTCCGGCTCGTACGCTCCGTCTGTCTGAAATGGTGATGCTGGGAGACCGGCTTTGTTGTAAAGATTGACGTCGGGCACGTTCGCCCAGCCGTATCGAACGCCGACGGGATCGGTGATCTCGTCACTCGACACGACGATCGTGTCGCCGACGACCTTTGCCGTTGCGACTGCTTCCTTGTCCTTCGAATAAACGACGAAACCTTTCAGGTCACCATCCCTGGAAACCAGTCCGCCACCAAGGTGTTTGAAGTTAAGAGTCACCCTGTTTCCGTCAACGCTCATCGAGTCGTACGTTGGCCCGGAGAATTCAATGTCTTCGGAATAGGCAATCGCTCGTGCGGCCAAAGCCAGTCGCTCACCGATTGGTTGCTTCTGCTTTGGGTGGATGTCTGTGGGGTGGCCGATGTCTGTCGTCACTGCCATTGCCGTGTGTTGAGTCGTCTCTGTCGTGACGCGTTGAGCTTCTCTCACTTCCGGACTCATGCCTCGATGCGGCGTAATCTGTACGAAGAGGAATGGAAAATTGCCCTGCCCCCAAGCTCTACGCCAGCTGGAAATCATCGCTGGAAACAGCGTTCGGTACTGCTCGCCGCGAGATGAGTTCGACTCACCCTGGTACCAGATCGCTCCCCTGATCGCGAAAGGCTGAAGCGGAACGATTGAGCCGTTGTAAAGTCCGGTCGGCCGATTCGTGTTGCTAGATGGGTGCGCCGGCGGTTGAGGCTTGCGAGGTGCTCGCGTTCCGTCGGCCTTCGCCTTCTTAGCGGCGGCCTCGTAGCGTTCCAGAAGCTGCGGTTCTTTCGCTTTGTAGGCGGCGAGGGCTTTCGGATAAGCATCGAGCCGTTGCTGTTGCAGATCCAGCAGCGGTTTGAGCGTCGGATTCTGCTCCAGCTCTTCACGAGCCGTCCACGCTTCCGCGACCGTGCCGCCGACTGCCGACTTGATCAGTCCAACTGGGACTCCCAGTTTCTTCCGCAGAGCTTTCCCAAAGTAGTAGCCAACTGCGGAAAAACTGCCTGCTGACTGAGAGGAATCCACCGCCCAGCTTCCACCGATCGTGTCCTGAGGATCGTCCGTCGCCTGAGCTCGAGCATTGAATAACCGAAGTTGGTCATCCCCGGCCGCTGCGATGGCCACCTTCCCGTTAACCGATCCGCCCAGACCGAATGCCATGTTGGACTGCCCGCTGCAGACCCACACTTCGCCAACAAGCACATTTTTGATCGCGACAACTTCACCGCTGCCGTCGACCGCCGCCGTCAGAGTTACGCCCTTTGCCGACGCCATCAGAGCATCCAGTCGCGCGGTCCACCGCCCATCCTTGTCCGCCTTCGCCGTTTTCTCCTGGTCAGCAAACTTCACAACCACGGTCTGTCCCGGCTCGGCTTTTCCCCACACGGGCACAGTCTGACCGCGTTGCAGGACGGCGTTGTCCGTAAACACGCTGGCCAGTCTCAGCGGCTCAGCAGCCATCCCGACCATAGGGATCAGGGCAAGAATTGTCAGAACACGAATCAGCAGTTGAATTCTCATGGATGTTCTCATTGGAGTGAGGAGATATTGTCAGGATAAATGGGGGGAGCGTTCTCAGACTAACTGAGCACGCAGGTTACAGATTCGTCAGCGAGTTCTCACGCTCCTTGAGTGGAAACTCGACAGCCTGACTTCCGACGCGGTGCGATTCGAAAACGGCGCAGACCATCTCAACCGTCAGTGCTCCTTCAACAAGGTTACACAGCGGCTGCCGATCTTCGCGGATTGACATGATCAGGTCGTGCGCCGGAGCACCGTGATGACTGACCATGTCGGACAGATCGTCGCGAGGTTCCGGCTGCCCGACACCAGCCGTCGAAATCGGAATCCACGGTCGAGGTTCCTTCGTCGGAGCAAACGGATTACCGGGACACAGCCAGGCCAGCGGATGCTTGTCGCACTGAATGTTGACGATCCCTTCGCTCCCGATCAGCTGCAATCCGAAGCCAGCCGACTTTGTGCCATCGTTGGCGATCGAGTCAAAGTATCCGACGACGCCTCGCGCCATTTCATACCGGGCATGAACCTCGTTGCCGCCCATTGGCCCCAGTCCTTCGGCACCCTCTTTGACGTCGTGCCGATTGATCCTTCGCCCCTCCTGCAGCATGACTCCTGAGCAATTCTTCGGTGCTCCGCCGAAGTACGCCATGAGGTTCAGCACGTGCGTCCCGAGCACCCAGAGGTCTTCAGCCCCGCCGCGTCGGTCACCTTTTCCTCGTCCTCGAATTTCCAGCAGCCGACCAATCTTTCCATCGGCGATCAACTGATCGATCACCTGCAGCGTCGGGTGGTACCGGTTCCGATGCGCCACCGCGAGTTTCACATTACGCTTCTGACACGCCGCTTTCATTTCATCGGCCTCGGCCGGAGTCCGGCAAAATGGCTTCTCAATATAGACACCTTTGACACCGGCTTCGGCACAAGCGACGACCATGTCTCGATGCTGATCGGCGTGTCGAGGGCACACGGCAACGATGTCCGGCCGCACTTCCGCCAACATTGTTCTGTAGTCAGAAAACCCGCGGTCAATCTTCAGCTTCTTCAACTCCGCGGCCAGCCCCTTTCCGTCCGGATCCGCAGCCGCAACAACCTGCGTCCGAGGTTCATGCAGCCAGACAGTGTCGAGCCCGTGACCGAAGTTGCCTCGGCCGGTGTGACCAATCGCGGCGACGGTCAGTTTTCCGTCACTGCCTGATGTCTGATCTGCGAACAGCGGAAGGTTGACAGACGCCAGCGTTGCCGACGCGCCAGCGAGGAATCTTCGACGATCAAGTTCCATGAATTGTCCTTGCTGCTGACTTCATTAAAGCACGACTTCCGATTTGCTCCGCAGCGCCACGGTCACGACTCTCACCTCATCCGCCATTTCAGCCAGGAATAGATGCTGGCCCCGATCTGCTGGTAACCGACGCCGTTTGGATGAACGCCGTTGTTGACCGGGTATCCGTCGACGGGGTCAAGGTTCAGTTGGGTCGGAACGACAAACAGGTGACCTTCCTCGGCGTCAGAATTCTTCGCCCCGGCTTCGTAGCGTGTCAGCAATCGCTCAACAATTCGGTGCTGAATCCGCTTCCAGCCCCAACGGTGGTAACGACCTTTGTAGTTAGCTTCGAAACCTGACTCGCGAGCGTTTGGCGGCGTGGTCACGCAAATGGCGAGGTCAGCGTCGGGAGCCGCCTTGTGAAACTCTTCCAGCAGTCGCGCGGCCGGTGCGAGCATCGTGTCGATCCGCTCGTCGATCGCTGCCGGATCGTCCGGCTTCGCTCCGAAGCAGTCGTTGATACCCAGCAGGAAGAACACGACGTCAGGACGTTCGCCTTCGAAGTTCTCATCGAAATACCGAGCAACATTCAGTTCTGGCTTCTCATCCTTGCCGAGAAACACAAACGGGCTGCTTCGTTTTCGATGTGTTCCATCGGGTTCCGGTTCGTACTTTGTCACGAAACGGCTCCATGTCCAGCCGCCGTAACCTTCGTGGGCGACTCCTTCGGCGGCGCTCGATGGCCGATGAGTACCGAGCATCCGCCACTTCGGATTTCCCTCGCGAGACAACAGGCGGGCAATCTCGTTGGGATACGCCGTTGCGTGCGTCAGGCTGTCGCCGACGATCAGGATCTTTACTTGCCGGTCCGCACCAGAGTCAGCGGGGACGAAGATCAAACGA
>JBLFXD010000624.1:0-4741 GCA_047611045.1 Planctomycetaceae bacterium
TTCACACTCGGAAACCTTGATTCATGGCTCTCGTCCTTCGGATTGCTTGTGCTCATCGGTCGGGCGACCGGAGGCAGGTCGCCGATGCGCATGCGGTCACGCTCGCACATGACACGGTGCCGTATTACAGGTTCGCGTCAAAAACGATACGCGATCGGGGTGAGGACGCGCAGTCCTATAGGAACGCGTCGAGAACAACTCCGAAGCCGTGAATTACTCACCCGCTTGACGACGACGGAATCGTCGCGACACTTCCTCCGAGCGAACGATTCAGCAAACCAAATCTCCCTTCGAGGATACTGACGATGCGATTTCTCCTCATGACCGTGGCACTCGGCCTGGTTTCTTCTTCAAGCCTTTCGGCCACTGACTGGACTCAGTGGCGAGGCCCTAATCACAACAACGTCGCCGACCGCGGACAAACTGTTCCGACATCCTGGAGCGCGACTAAGAATGTGGCCTGGAAAGTCAGTGTGCCTGGCCGAGGTCATTCGTCGCCGATCGCCGTTGGCGACCTGATCGTTCTAACCAGTGCCGACGAGCAAGGACAACAACAAGGAGTCTTTGGGTTCGATCGGAAGAACGGGACGATGAAATGGGGAACCGCCATCAGCAAGGGAGGTTTCCCGAAACTCCATTCCAAGAACACTCACGCGTCGGCCACGGCCTGCAGCGATGGGCAGCAGATTTACGCGACGTTCAACCACCATAACAAGATCGAAGCTGTCGCCCTCGACATGGCTGGCAAGATCGTGTGGAAACAGGACGTCGGAAACTTCGTCCCAAAACAGTACCAGTACGGCTATGCCGCCGCCCCGACACTGTACCAGGGAAAACTGATCATCTCGGGCGACAGCGACACGGTTGCGTGGGTCAAAGCTCTTGACACAAAATCCGGTCGCATCGCCTGGCAGCAGAACCGGCCACAGAAACTGAACTGGTCGTCGCCAATCGTCGCCAACGTGGCTGGCAAGGATCAGCTATTGATCAGCGGCTGCGAGATGATCGCCTCGTACGACCCAGTCACCGGCAAGCCGCTGTGGAGTCAGCCCTGTCTGACAATGGCCACCTGTGGCACCGTCGTGTGGGATAACGACACGATTTACGCCAGCGGTGGCTACCCGAAGAAGCAGACCGTTGCCGTCAAAGCTGACGGCTCGGGCGAGATTCGCTGGTCCAACGGCGTCAAGTGCTATGAACAGTCGATGCTGTTTCACGACGGCCATCTTTACTTAGTCGACGACGGAGGCGTCGCGTACTGCTTCCACGCAAAATCCGGTCGGGAAATGTGGAAGACACGTCTTCAGGGTCCCATCTCAGCCTCACCGGTCCTGGTTGGCGACACGATTTACGCGTCCAACGAACGCGGCACGACGTTCGTCTTCAAAGCGAATCCGCAACGGTTCGAGCCAATCGCCCAGAACCAGCTCGGCGAAATATCATTCGCCACCCCCACCGTCGTCGACAACCGCATCCTGCTCCGAGTCGCCACCGGCAACGGCCCCAGCCGCAAAGAAACTCTCTACGCCATCGGCTCGAAATAGCCGAGCTCCGTGCGTTGCCAATCCGTCTCGCCAGTCAGCATGGTTGGGGCAGGTACGCGTTCGGTTTCATCAGACCTAACTGGTCTATGCCGATCAGTCCCCGCTTCTGCTCGTTGAGCGGAAAACCGGTAGAGACAGGAAAATAGGAGCAGGTATCATTTTCCTGTCCTCAATCTTCCTGTCTTTCGGCCTTCCTGTTCGTGCCTTTTTGAATTCGGCCAGGGTTCAAGGGTATTCCCGCACAAAGCCGGGAGCGACGACGACCGGTTCGAACACTGGGCCATCGTCGAACCCGATCATTTTACGTCTTCCGGCGTCGGACGTGTCAGACGCACATTGCGGCCGTCTTTCGGGTCGAGGCTTGTTGCCGGCTTCAGATCGCGGTCGACGGCCTGAAGCGATTGATGCAGGGATCGACAAAGAAGCCCGGTGTCGGCTCCCAGTCCAGGCATCCGGAATCCCTGCTCAAGTCGCTCGTGCAGGTTTTCAATACTGGTGGAAAGCAGCCCACAGTTTTTTCCTGCGGCGATGATCGTGTCCTTCGCGTTCAGTATCTGCTCGGCGACTCCCGGTCCTTCCCACTGGCCGCGGAAACCGGCAGTGGCTGAGAAGTCGGCGGGGCCGAAGAAGAAAACGTCGGCTCCGTCGATTTGGCACATCTCGGCAACATTGGGAACGGCAGCCACGCTTTCAATCAGCGGCACGACGAGCACGTTCTCGTTGGCTTCAGCCGTGTGTTCGGCCAGGCACTGTCCCCAGACCGTCGCACGCTCGCCGCCAATTCCGCGACGACCTTCCGGAGGATAGTGAGCGTCACGGATCGCCTCGCGAAGCTCGTCCGCCGTCTCCATCCAGGGAATGACGATCCCGTCGGCGCCAATGTCGAGTGCTCGTTTCGTCAGCGACGTGCTTCGTTCGGCAAGCCTGACCAGAACGACGGTGTCGCTGCGCAATCCAGCGCGGATGTGCTCGTTGATGTCTTTCCAGTCAAGGTGCCCGTGCTCGGCGTCGATGACCACCCAGTCCATTCCCAGAGCGACGGCCATCTCTGTGATCGTTGCCGATTCGAGCGTCACCCACAGTCCGAATACCGGTTCGTCATTGGCGAGTTTGGCGCGAAAGCGTTTCAGTGCTTGTGTCTTCATGGAAGAATCTCGGGGACAGGAATATTGAGGACAGGAAGATGAGAAGGTGACAAGACAGGCATTCTCCTGTCCTGAATTTCCCTGTCGCGCCTACGAAAGTATGTCATCAACCACGTGTCCATGAACGTCGGTCAGACGCATGTCGCGGCCTCCGTAGCGAACTGTTAGACGTTCGTGATCCAGGCCGAGCAGGTGCAGGATTGTGGCGTGCAGGTCGTGCATGGAGACTGGGTTTTCAACGGCGTGCATGCCGAACTCGTCGGTGGCGCCGTGGATCGTGCCGCCTTTGATGCCTCCTCCGGCAAGCCATACGGAGAAGCCGGATGTGTGGTGATCGCGACCGTGGCCGTTTCCAGTGTGAGGCGTTCGTCCCATCTCGCCCGCCCACAGAATAAGCGTCTCGTCAAACAGGCCTCGCTGCTTGAGATCCTTGATCAACGCCGCGATCGGCTGGTCTGTGACGAGAGCATTCTTCTCGTGGTGCGGTTTGAGATTCGCGTGCTGGTCCCAGCTTCCGTTGTCGAGACCGACCGGGTTGGCCGTGATCTCTACAAACCGAACGCCTGCCTCGATCAAACGTCGAGCACGCAGACACTGCGTCGCGTACGATCGTAAATCTTTGTCTTCCGCGTTCAGCCCGTAACGTTCCTGCGTCGCCGCTGTTTCCTGGGAAAGATCGAGTGTGTCGGGAACGGCGGTCTGCATACGGAACGCCATTTCATAGTTGCGAATTGCAGATTCGATTCCGGCGTGTTCGCCAACTTCCTTTGCGAAACTTCGATCCTGTTCAAGCAGCCATTTCAGCTTCAGTTTCTGTGCGTCGGGGCGTGCTGGAGCGATGTTTCTCAGCGGTTCGCCTTCAGCCCGGATCGATGTCGCCTGGTAGCTGGCAGGCAGATAGCCGTTCGAGAAATTCTCTTTACCGCCCGGTGGAACAGCGCCGCTGTTGAGCAGCACGTAGCCAGGCAGGTTCTGGCTTTCACTGCCCAACCCATAGTTGATCCACGAGCCCAGGCTGGGAGAGCCCGCTCTCAGACGCCCGGAGTGAAGGAACAGATTCCCGGCAGCATGCAGAGGCAGTTCCGCGACCATCGAACGAATGACGGCAATCTCGTCGACGCAGCCAGCGATGTGAGGAAACAGTTCACTGACCGGAATTCCTGCATCGCCATGATTCCGAAACTCCCAAGGACACTTCTTCCATTTACGGTTAGGTGTTGCCGGTGATTTTCGTCCGGCACGTTTTGCCCATTCACCGAGTTGTTGACCGTCGTGTTTTGCCAGTTCGGTCTTCGGATCGAACGAGTCGACGTGCGAGACGCCTCCGGGCATAAACAGAAAGACGACGTTTTTGCATTTGGGTGCGAAGTGGCAAGCGGAACTTGCGACAGTGTCGGCGTAAGCGTTGTCGGTCATCAAAGCGGAAAGCGACATCAGACCGAAGCCGGTCGAAGCGGTCGCCAGCATCTGCCGTCGGCTGGACGGAACAGCGATGCGGCCCGGGCAGTGGCCTTGTTGTGTCAGGATATTCATTTCGCGACTCTTTTGGTTCCCGAATTCGACAGGAATATTGAGGACAGGAAAACAACAGACGGATAAGTTTCTCATCTTCCTGTCCTTAATTTTCCTGTCACCTCTTATTACCGGATGTAAACAAGTTCTTTCATGTTAAATACGGCGTGTGCCGCATCCTGCCAGAGATTCCTGTCCTTTAGTATGGCGGCTTCAGCGGCGGAAGTATTGTCAACCAGTTGCCGGATCAGCGTGACGAAACGTTGTTGCTCTCCCTCGGTCGGCGGACGTCCGAGTGCCTGGTGGAACATATTTTGAATGCATTCAGCGATCGAATCGTGATCTTCGGCGACAAGCTTTTCGGACCAGAACTTTGCCTCGTCGATGACGAAGGGATCGTTGAGTAACGCCAATGCCTGAGCGGGCACGTTGGTTCGGTCACGACGACCGCGCGTGGCCATGGGATTGGGAAAGTCGAACAGTTCGAGGAACTGTGGGCCTTCCATGCGAGTCACTTTGGTGTAAATGCTGCGGCGTCCT
>JBLFXD010000625.1:0-4736 GCA_047611045.1 Planctomycetaceae bacterium
GGCTTCTTCCGGAATCCACGTAATCTCCACCGGCAGAGTTTGACCGTCGTCAGCAGCGGTCACCTGTTTCGACGTCAGCGGCGAGCGGCTCGACTTTTCTCGAAGCACTAATTCGACAGACTTGCCTTTGAACCCGAACGCTTTCAGCTTTGCCGTAAACGTGATCGGATCTCCGACGAAAGCGACTTCGTCGACCAGCGTGTCGTACAGATTGAGATCGTGCATCGCCTCGGCACTGCCGATGCCGACCGTGTAAAGCGGAACCAGTCGCTGCGCCGCGAGCCCGGCCACTTTTGAAAGTCGGCCCGAATCGCCAACGCTCGAAATGCCGTCTGACAGGATCACGATCGCTGTTGGCAGTGAACCTCGGAAGTCGTTCAGGACTTTTCGCAGCGCGGCGGCCGGACGAGTTTCGCTGCCCGCTGGTTCGAGATTTCTAATCGCCTCGACCAGTCCTTCGATCTGATTCCCGGACTGCGCATCGACGCTGCCGATCGGGCTGGCCGCCTCCGAAAAACGGTAGACTCGGAGTTGATGCCGCTTCTGCAATTGCTGGAGGAACTCTCCGTCGTTGCCAGTCAGGATTCCCTGACCGATCCCCAGTCTCGACGTTCTGCTGGCGCCGCTGGCTTTCGCAAACGACTTCGCTGCGGCCTTGTCACCAGAGTTCGAATATTGATCCTCGAGTCCCATGCTGGCTGAATCGTCCAGCAGGACCGCGATGAACGGCAACCCGGTTCGGTCGACGACCAACGTGATCTCTGACAAGACCACAAGCACGATGCCGATCGCTGCCAACCGGAGCACGACCAATCCGAAGCGACTCGTCCGAGAAGCCGAACTCGCATCGCGGCGATAAATCCACCAGACATAGAGCAACAACGAAACCGCCGCGAGTAGAACGCTCCACTGCGGCATCCCCGATGGCCACGGAGTCTGGTAAAGCCAGCTCCATTGCGTCCCCTGTCCCGGCTGAGCGGGTGGAACGCCGAGGTACCATTCGAGGAAATTCTTCATGGATCGAGAAAGCCAGGTTGCACAGGCTGAACATTCGCTGGCCGTCGTCAGAAAAGCTGAGCATCGAACGGCGCGACGCCACTATGATAACGCGTGAGAAAGCATCCGACATCGCCTTCGACTTCCCTGTCCGGATCAGTCCATACCGAGTCCGCGTCGCCATTCCTGAAATGACGCAGTCTCTGCCCTCCAAGCAAAAGTCTGTCGCCCTGTTCGAAAACCACCAGACGTTCACGTACGCGTGAAAACGTCTCGTTTCGGCGATACTTGATTCACCCTTGGGAACCCGCCAAACTTGCGGAGTAGCTGGGTGAAGCGACGCGGTTTGTTAAACCGGAATTAGATCAGGATGAGTCTGCAGCAACATCCTGCACTCATACCGGTGCCGCGATTATTCAATTCAGCCATTTTCAGTTGAGATGGTGACCTACTTTTCCGCAGGATTCTTCGTGTCCAGTCAGCTCGTTCAAACAATCCAGGCAGAGCTCGACTCGCTCGTCCTGATCGACCCGCACACGCACATCAACCCGCATGCGGCGGCTTCGGACACACTCGCCGACATCATGGGGTACCACTATTACACCGAGCTGGCTCATTCGGCCGGTCTGCCGCGCGAGCAGATCGAAGAGCCCGGCATCAGCCCGAAAGAAAAAGTCGGTCGGCTGGTTGAGAAACTCGGCGATCTCGACAACACCGTCCAGGTGAGCTGGCTGGTCGAAATGTCTCAACAGTTTTTCGGTTTCGAAGACGATGCCGTCACCACTGAGAACTGGGAAGCTCTCTACGACAACGCTGCGGCAAAGATGGCCGAGCCGGATTGGGAACAGCAGGTTCTGAAGCAAAGCGGTCTCGAAAAAGTTTTCCTGACCAATGACTTCGACGATCCGCTGACCGGCTTCGACACTTCGCTCTATGTGCCGTGCCTGCGAACCGACGATCTGGTCTTCCACTTCACAAAACCGGAAACTCGCGAGCGTCTCGAAAAGGCAACCGCTTCTACCGTCAGCGATCCAGCTTCGCTGCGAGCGGCCATCGGCCAGTTGTTCGAACACTTCACGAAGAACGGCGCCAAGGCCTGTGCGATCTCGATTCCGCCCACGTTCTCTCCAGCGGCGGTGTCCGATTCCGAGATCGAACCGATCCTGGCCAGCGTGCTTTCCGGCCGTGAGCTGACTCCTGACGAGGCAGCGATTCTCAGCCAGTTTAACTTCTGGACGCTCGCCGGATTCTGCGCCGAATACAAACTGCCGTTCGACCTGATGATTGGTGTCAACCGAGCCGTCTACCCGGCCGGCGTCTTCCAGGGACAGGATCTGTACGACTCGCGGGTTTCGCTGATTCAGTACGAGAAACTCTTCAACGCGTTTCCTCAGGTGACGTTCCCGATTTCCGTGCTGGCTCAGACGAGCAACCAGGAACTGGTCAGCTACGCCTGGATTTTTCCCAACGTCGTCACCAACGGCCACTGGTGGTACTCGAACATCCCGCCGCACATCGAACTTGATTGCCGAACGAGATTGAGCGCCGTTCCGCAAACCAAGCAGGTTGGCTATTACAGCGATATGTACAAACTGGAATTCGCTCTTCCAAAATTTGCGATGTATCGGCGAATTCTGGCGAAGGTCCTTGCGAACGACTTTGTAATTGATCGAGGCTGGAGTGAAGAACGTGCCATCACGCTGGGCAAACTCAATCTTCGCGGCAATGTCGAGACAATCTTTGACGTTTGAAATCGATTCATGCGGCGTGAAGGATTTCACAAACTCTAACACGGCGTAACTTGAAGTCCGGAAATTAACAATCTTGTCTGGACTGGCTACCGAACACGCGGGTCACATTGGCAAAGCGGGAAAGAAACTCATGGCGACTCTTGTATTACTTCAGGAAGGCGAGGCGATTCCCTACCCGGTCGGCGATGGCGAGACCGTCATCGGACGGCATCCGGAATGCACCATTCAGCTGAAGTCGAACACGGTTTCGCGCCGCCATGCGCGCTTCACCAAACGGGATGGCCAGTTCTATATCGAAGATCTTGGCAGCGGTAACGGCACGATCGTTAACGGCACGCAACTGCAGAAAGAGCAACCACACCCGATCAACCACGAAGATCGGATCAAGTTCGGCCCAATGTTGCTGCGATTTGAGTGCGCAGAGGCTCGTCCAGTTGCCCAGGCACCGGCTGCTCCGGCTCCGGTTGCTCCCCAGATTCCTGCGGGCGGTGACGACTTCGGCTCGGGGGACGATATTGGAGCAACGGTCAACTTCTCCGATGAGGAAGACGACGAAGCCGAAATCATGGGCACGCTGGTCGGCAGCGGCGCTGCTGGAGGTTTCGGCGGCCTTGAAGTCCAGCCCGAAGTGAAGCTCAAAGCCGTCATTGACATCACGCGAAGCCTCTGTGGAGAAACGAATCTCGACAAGATGCTGCCAGCGATTCTTGATTCGCTGTTCCGAGTCTTCCCGCACGCCGACCGAGGTTGCGTGCTCTTGAAAGACCCGGAAAAAGGCGGCGAAATGGTGCCGCGAGCGTTCAAGCATCGCCGCGAAGGCGAAGACTCGACAGTCCGCCTGTCACGCACGATCGTCAAGAAAGTTATCGGCGATAAGACTGGTATCCTTTCAGCCGACGCGGCCAACGACGATCAGTTTGACGCCTCGGAATCGATTTCAAATCTCGCCATTCGGTCGATGATGTGCGTGCCGCTGCTCGACAAGGACACCGAACCGATCGGGCTGATCAATATCGACACGACGAACCCGGTCACACAATTCACGAGCGAAGATCTCGACCTGCTGATGACCATCGCCGGACAGGCTGCTTTGACTTACGAGAACGCTCGACTGATGAAGACATTCCTCGAAAAGCAGAAGCAGGACGGCGAGATGAACATCGCCAATGGAGTCCAAAAGGCACTGTTACCGGACAAACTTCCGGAAGTTGACGGCTGGAAATTCTTTGCATCGTATGACGCAGCTCAAGCGGTTGGCGGTGACTACTACGACGCCTTCGAAGTCGGCGACGATAAAATCGTGCTGTCCTTCGGTGACATTTCCGGCAAGGGCGTTCCCGGTGCGATCATCATGTCGCGAATGTCGAGCTGCGTGCAAAGTATCCTTGAGTTTACGCACGACCCGTTGGAAGCCGTCGCGGCGATCAACAAGCACATGTGTGCGAACGCCGCTGAAGGTCGGTTTGTAACCTACAACTTCGTCCTGCTGGACCTGAAGACAAACGAGATGACTCTCGTGAACGCAGGTCACATGCCACCATTCATCCTGAAACCGGATGGCACGGTTGACGAGTTTCCCGATGAATCGATCGGGCTGCCCATCGGGGTCATGGAAGATTACCCCTACGAAGAGGAGAAACGCGTCATCAATGCTGGCGAAACAGTCGTGCTGTTTACCGACGGCGTGGACGAAGCCATGGACCCGGACGGCGAGCTTTACACACTCGAACGCATGCGGAAACTCATCGCCAAGAGTCCTCGAGATCCGGAAGAACTCGGCAAGATTCTCCTGGCGGACGTTCGCCGACACGCCAACGGCCGAGCTCAGAATGACGACATTACAATCATGACCTTTGGGCGTGATGGCTAGCCGCCACGCTGACGGCAGAACCCGGTCAGCGTCAATATTGCATCGAGACTTTGCGGGCTTGAAGTGTGGTGCCTCTAACGGAGTGCGTGCAGGACGTGAATCCACGCCGCCCTCTCGCT
>JBLFXD010000626.1:0-4732 GCA_047611045.1 Planctomycetaceae bacterium
TCAAGTCCTAACTCATTGCCTCGATGGACAACCTGTTCAATTTAAAACGGACTCCAGGAAACGGTACTCTGTATCAGTGCCGTCTCCCACGACGGTGTTCAGGTAGAGAACGATATCCTGATGACCTTCTGAAACCAGGCGGTACATTCTTGGCTCAACGGACCAATCTTTCGCCATGCGAAAGAGCAATGAACCTGGTTCCTGACGCGGCGAACCTGCCTGGGCATCTAACCGCGTTACTTCGATCAGCTCCAAGTCCAAGCGATGGTCACCATCGACGATTGCGAACGTCTCTTGTTCGCGCCCCTCGAAATCTCCGATTGACAGCGGTTTCTCTAACTGAGCCTCAAGCAGTGACTGGATGATTTCATCGGGCTGGTAGGGGGGGGGGATTTGCTCTTGGGTGTCCATCGTGGTGCTGTCCTTTCACTGATACTTGAAGCATGGATGACTCGACCTCAGGTCGTGTATGCGCGACCAAGCTCAGGTATCGCTGTCATTCTGGGCCGCTCGAACGTTTGGGCCGTAGCGTCGAGAGCTTCTACGTCGAAATCGGCAACGTTCAACCAAAAACGACTTCCAACCGCTGGTCACGTTCGACTGGTGCCATCAGCAGTCGTGTGACCGAAAGCTGATTGTGAGAGACGATGTAAGTGTCCTGCGGCAGCGTCGCACCGTCTGCTGTGCGGAATATCAACGACGCCGGCTTTGGCAGGTGGGGACGCGGAGCCGGGCCGAGATCGTTCACTTCATCGAGCACGCAATTTGTCCACGTTTTCCCGTCAGGCGAAATTCGGAATGTTTGACCGACGTGCGGTCGAAACTTGTCAGCCTCATTCACGTGACTGCTGTGAGATTCACCTGCCATCGCCGCGCCGGCCATCGCGGTCGCGCCCGCCTGCCCAAGAAAGACTCTTCGTGTCAGATCATTCATGGATTCTCCTCCTTGCGGACTTTTCCTTGCCAAGTTCGAACGGATTCGCAGGTGGTACCAAATTATTCCGCTGTTTGGAAGTACTGATTGGTACGCAGTCCGAATAACCGGCAACCTTCGCCGACTGACATCAGCCGTGCCGGTGGAACTTATTTCTAAACTAACGTTCGCTGATTCTCAGCTGCCAGACCGAATCGAGTCTGACAGACGGGTGCGGATGGAGCCATCAGACTGTGCACCGCCAGACTTGAATCGCTCTTTCTCCAGATCCGGACTGGAGTTAGACTCGCCGCACTTTGCCGGGAGGTGCTGCGCGCACCGAATCGGACGGACGGTCTGCTCAGGGATTTGAGCGGTTAGAAACGGGCACAGCCCACGAGTATCGAAAGGATTCGAACATGGCCTTTGAGGCTTTGCGGTTCATTCATGCAGCCGGCGTGCTGGCCGACCATCAGGTTCGAGACATCGGCCCGTGCGACGACGACGTTCGGTCGAAGCTGGTCGACGCGACGCTGCTTTCCTTCGAGCGGATTGTCGAAGGATGCGTCGACAGCGACGTCGACTTTCTGCTGCTGACCGGCGACACGTTCGACGAGTCTGACCGCAGCCTGCGTGCCCGCGTCGCGATTCGAGAAGGCTTTACGTGTCTCGAAGAAGCCGGGATCGACGTGTTCGTTGTGCCCGGCCCGCGCGATTCGCAGGATGCCTGGGCGTCGTTCAAGGATCTGCCGGACAATGTCAGTCTGTTTGTTCCGGAAGTCGACGAGCCCACCGCCATCATGCGGAACGGCAACGTTCTGGCGACGCTGCAGGCGTGTCTCGGACGTTCGTCGAAAAACGCTGTTCAGCAGGACGAGTCCTCGTCGATGGGGCAGTCGCGGATTGGCCCTTTCCGTATCGGCATTATTCCGCCGTTTGCGTCTACGGGGGTGACGCCCGATGAGTCCGTTGTTGAGACCTGGCTTGCCGCTCACCGCGTCGACTACCTCGCCGTGCCGCTGCCGTTTGCCCGGACGACGATCACCCGGATGGAGCAAATTGCTCACGGCCCCGGACCGGCGACATCAATGACCCGTGACGATTGCGGCCCGGCCGGATGTTCGCTCGTCACGGTCGAAGCTCAAGCGAGTATCGCGACCGAGACAATCGTTACGTCGCCGCTCCGTCGCGAAACAATCAACATCACAATCGGTGAGACCGCGACGTGGGACCAGCTCATGTCGGCGATGCGCGGGTATATTGAATCGCTCCCGGGGCTGGAACGAGCATCCGTGCTGAGTCTCAACTGGGTGCTAACCGGTAGCGGATCTCTTCACGAGTCGTTGAACTCCGCCGATGCCGAACGCGAGTTGTTCGAACTGCTCGAAGCGGATTCGTCGCTGGCGGACGGACAGCACATGCTTCACAGCCTGACGCTTCGGCCGGAAACAACTCCTACTGAAAACGACGCCACTGACGGTTCCGGCGAGGCGAAGTGGGACGACGAGACGGTCGAACACGAAGACAGCAATCCTCTGTTGACCAGTTTTCTGGGACGGGTTGACCGGGAACATTCGATTGCGGGCAGTGTCGTTCGACGGTTGAAAGCAGCCAGCGACGAATCGTCCGAGCCATGGCTGAATCGCATGGAAACGCTGGCGGGACGAGTCTCTCAGAACGCCGTTGCCAATCAAAGTCGCGGCTACGGTGCGGAGTGGTTTGACTCTGCTGCGGAAGCGGCGTCGGGCATTGATGACGAATAAGAAACACGATTAACCGTATCGCTCACTGAGTATTTTTTGTGCCGGGGTTGCCCGGTCGGATTGGAAGACGCCGGAAATTGGCTCTCGAATGAGGAATTCCTGAGAACAATCAGAAACGGCGGCTCCGGGTTTCAGGAGGAAACCGGATGAAACTTGAACGGATTCATATTGAACGATTCGGAGCCTGGCAGAGTCTCGATTTGCCGGTCGACTCCGAAGGGATCAGTGTTTACTACGGCCCGAATGAAGCCGGCAAGTCGACGCTCATGCGATTCGTCCGTGGAGTGCTCTACGGATTCCGGCGCGGCGAATCCGGCCGCCCGGCCAACGACGACGGCACTCGGCCGTGGGGTGGCTCACTGCAGATCCGAAACGATCACGAATCGTGGATGATCCGTCGGTCGGGGCAGGGCGACTCGACAGGCCTCGTCACATCGTGGCCGGTCGAAACAGAAGACGGGTTGGACACAGATCAGGCTTCGCACGATGGGTCGGAGCTCGTTTCAAACCTCGTGTCGGATGTCAGCGAGTCTGTTTACGAGAATATTTTCGCCATCGGCCTGTACGAACTGCAGGAACTGGCGACGCTGGAGTCGAAGGAAGTCGCCGAGCACATCTATTCGTTGTCGCTCGGTCTGGACGGTCAGCAACTGCTGCGGCTGATTGAGGAAGTTCGGCAGGAATGCAACGAGCTGCTTAACGTCGAAACTGGCCGTGGGAAGCTCGCCGATCTGTACGAAGAAGTGGCGAAGATCGATGCGCAGTTGGAACAGGTGACCGGTCTGCGACGAAAGCATGCTCAGCTTTGCGACGAGCAGGATCGCTGGGAAGAGTCGATCGTCGAGTTCAAGCAGCGACAGCAGGGGCTGGAATATCAACTGCACGGCCACGAGTATATGGAGCAGGTCCACGAGCCGTGGCAGAAAGTCCACGTGCTTCAGAAGAAGCTCGATCAGCTGCCACACCTGCCGGACTTTCCCGCGAATGGGTTGTCTGATCTGCATGACATCGAGCAGGAACTGGGTTCAATCCGCGGTCGCCGCAATGCGCTGCTCACAGAAGCTCGGCAGCTTGCCGAACAGCGCAAGCAGATCGAGATCGATCCGCTGTTTCATCGTTACGGGCCAGCGCTGCAGGCGTTCGTTGACCAGCGCGACTGGATTGCCGAAATGCAGGGCTTCGTCGACGAGACTGACGAAAAGAGCGACGAACTGCGTGACAAGTTGACCGAGCGTCTGCAGGAACTCGGACCTGAGTGGACCGAGGAACGGTTGCGGGCAGTTGATACGTCGCACCTTGCAGGCAATTGCCTGACGACTCGCGCGAAAGAGTTTCGTGAGTTGAGCGGCCGCAGTCTGAAGATGCGTGATCGCTATCGTAAGCTGTCGAAGAAGTTTCATCGGCGACAGGAGAAGCTGGCAGCCGCTCGCGAAGCATTCCCAGGAGTGACGATCACGCAGGCTATCGAGCAAACGAAGGAAGAACTGACACGGCTGGAAGATCTCAGCCGACTGAGGATCCGCGAAACTGAACTCACGCAGCGCCGAATCGGACTGGCAAATCAGCTCAATCGATTGCAACTTCACTCCGCATTGCCGCAATGGGTCAATGCTGTGTTTATCGCGTTGGGAATTGCAGGTCTGTCTCTGGGCATGATTGGAATTCTGACCGGCATCATGACTAACGGCTTCCTGGGGCTGACGTACGCTTTGTTAGGCGCGTTCTGCACGGGGACGCCGTTCGCGTTGAAGCGTCACTTCGAAGGCGAGTTCGAGCGAAAGAAACTGCTGCTCGAAGACGAAATCCGAGAACAGAAGCTTCGTGTCAAAGAAACGCGGGAAGCGATTTCCTGCATCGCTCCGTCGGTCGCGAAACTGCGGCGCGAAGAGACGCGTGAGGACTCTGTGAGTGAGAACTCGGAAGAGTCGCATCCGCTTTCACAGACGCAGGCGGCTGGGTTGGTGGCACCGCAGCCGGTTGAGAATGAGGCGTCGTCTGTCAGGACCGAGTGGCAGGAAAGCGACGGGAAGGTCATCACCGTTGCGGATGAGACCGA
>JBLFXD010000627.1:0-4731 GCA_047611045.1 Planctomycetaceae bacterium
TCAGGCACTCCTGGACAAAGCCAACGGCGGCGGCGACGCTGCTGCGGATGCCGCACCGCCTGGTGATGCCACTCAGCCGGCTGATAACGCGCCAGCCGGAGATGCTCCGACCGCGGCCGCTGAGGAAATGTCCGTCGAAGATCGCGCCAATCAGCTTTTGAACGAAGTCGATGCCGGACTCGAAGCGGCCGTGACCGGGACGCCAATGAAAGGCCCGAATGTTCGAGCAGGCATCGATGATGCAAAGCCGTTCGAATATGCAGAATTCGGCTCCGACGCCGACGCCGAAGGCCTGAACGAAAAAGCGTTCAGCATTGGCATGCTGGACGACGTGCAGATGAGCGTCCAGATCGAACTGGGGCGTGCCGAATTGCTGATCGACGAGGTCATGTCGATGCGAAAAGGCGTCGTCGTGCCACTCGACAAGCTGGCCGGCGATCCGATCGACATCGTTGTCAACGGTCGTTTGCTGGCTCGCGGAGAAGTGCTCGTCCTGAACGACAAATTCTGCGTCCGAGTCGTCGAGATCGTCGCCGCTGATTCCTGAATGGCTAACCTCATTGGCGGATGGCACCGTTTCGGTCGTCTGACTTCTGACATTGACCTGATCCTCGGGAATCGAGGACAACGCCCGTCCCGAGTGCCACATTTCGGCGGCATCGGGAATGGAACCGGGAGAGTTCCACGGGGACGGGCAATGGATTGCAATCAACGCATCGCGTTTCTGCTGTTTGGCACGCTGATTTTGTGCGCGGCCGACGGCGGCAATTCATTCGCTCAGGACGGCAAATTTTCCGCCCGCCCAGGCGTCAACACACCGACAACTCTGTCGATCGGTGCTCCGCCTCGGCCAGCCGCCGGGAATCCGCGAGGCAACCCGGCGGGCTCTGAAAATCCTCGCAACGCCGATCCGTCGACATTTGCGAACGGTCCTGCTCAGCAAACCGCGGAGCCAGCATCTCGCACCGTGACTCCGCTTAAACGGAGTTCCGGGCTGCCGAGTGGCGACGACGCTGGTTCAGCCAGCAAGGATGCCGGAAGTTCTTCGGCCGGAGCGTTTCTGGCGGCACTCGTCGTCGTGCTGCTTTTCGTCCTTGGGCTCGCCAAACTGTTTCTTAAACGCAGTCCGTATTCAATCAGTGGTTTGCCAACTGACGCCGTCGATGTGCTTGGCCGCCGAGCGGTTGATCCTCGCAACTCTGTCTACATGATCAAAGTGGGCAGCCGCCTGATCCTGATGGGGTCGTCTCCGAACGGACTATCGAGTCTCGCCGAAATTACCGACCCGATTGAAGTGGCGTCTCTGTCGAACGTCTGCGCGGCTGCCAGCCAAACAGGACCGGACGCCGCTAAGTGGCTCAGTAAACTCTGGCCGAAAACAACGACCGTTGTCGAAACCCGCCCGTTCGACGATCGACTCGGCGAGAAGCTTTTCGAAGAAGCACAACGAGACGAGACGGGCCGCGTCGACAGTCTCACCATCGCCACCGGCCGGGAGCAACACCGTGCCGGCTGATCTCACGAATTTTTTGACTCCGCCGTTGCCTGGTCATTGGCTGAAACTCACAGCGGCGATGTTGTTGCTGGTTGTTTCCGCGTCGACGGTGCAAGCACAGACCGGCGGATTTCCGCGCGGCAGATCAGTCACCGACGAGCAGCACTTCGCAATTCAGCCTCCTGTGCCAGTGCCCGCTCCAGGACCAGCCCAGGGCCCCGAGCTGCAGCTGCCGTTCGGAGTGGATCCGGATCAAATGCTCTCGCCGGAAGGTTTGGCGCCGACGCTCAAGATCATGGTCCTGATGACGCTGCTGAGTCTGGCACCGTCGATCCTGATCATGACCACAAGTTTCATTCGATTTGTGATCGTCTTCGGTTTGCTGAGACAGGCACTTGGGACGCAGCAGCTTCCACCGAGTCAGGTTATCACGTCGCTTAGTTTGTTCATGACGATGTTCGTGATGATGCCCGTCTGGCAGCAGGCGTACGACGAAGGTCTGGCTCCGTACATCGATAAGCAGCCGATCCCGAATCTGCAGCCGGGCGAGAGCGTCCAGATGCGAGTGTTCGAAAACACGCTGCAGCCGCTTCGCCGCTTCATGATCAATCAGATCAGCGCTGCCGGCGGCGACGACGTCGTTCTCATGCTGGTCGACTATCGCCGTCCCGATCCGAACACCACCGCCGGCCGAGCCTGGCAAGAACCCGAAAACCTCGAAGACGTCGAATCATCGATTCTCATCACAGCCTTCATGCTGACCGAATTGAAAGCGGCATTTCTGATCGGCTTTCAAATCTTCCTGCCGTTTCTGATTGTCGACCTGGTCGTCGCCACAATTCTGACCGGCATGGGCATGATGATGTTGCCTCCAACGCTGATCTCGTTGCCGTTCAAAGTGCTTCTGTTCGTGCTGATCGACGGCTGGACGTTGACCGTCGCGATGCTCCTGCAAAGCGTCACGGCCGCGACGGGCTGACCTTTCAAACCGTAACGGCGAATAAGGACGGAACTAAGGAAGGGGAGCGGAAAAAGGATTCCGAGCACGTCATTCCCGCCCCGTCATTCATACACAAGTCGAAAATACAAAAGCGGCCCAACGGGCCAGCCCTTTGATCGCCCCGGACGCAGTCCGGGGTATGGAGTCCGCCAACTAACCGAGCCCCGACGGGGCGGCCCTAACCTGTTTCGCGATTAGGAACGCTCGAGAAATAAGTGTCGCGTTTCTTTGTAGCTACCGTTGCCAGAAGGTGGATCAATCCACGCTCTGGCGAGCGTAGCTAGTGCGCCTGTGAAGGCGATTGATTTGTCGGGTGGAAGTCCCGATCAGGGTATCGTTACCGCCCTGTAACCGACAGTGGTAACTGCGTCTGTGTGAGCAGAGGTGGGGAGCAATCTGAGGTGAACGACCAGTCCGTAACGTATGTGAACTCGATTCGGCCAAGCCTGTCGGGGAGCCCGCTAGCAAGTGGCGAACCTTTGACCGCACGATCGTCCCGGACGAGACCCGACTCCGGGTGGCGGATTGATTTCCGCAGGGCGGTGCGGCAGCGGCGACGGTGATTCAAACCGGTAACGTGGTAAACCGAGCGTCGTGAAATGGTGAGAGGGTGGTTGGAGACGGAATGGTCGGAAGATCAATCGAGATAAGCAGGGAGACCTGTCCGCTCTCAGATGTGGACGGCGACGTCGTTAAGTATGGCAGTGAGGAACGCTGCAGGGTGAATGTTCCAGGCCCCTCGGAGTCCGATCGTCTCCGAACGGGATCGAAATCACGATCGCGGCGAAACCGGTTGAAGCGGCGGACAGGAGTCAGAGGCTCCGTAGTAATGCTGACTTCCGGGAACCAAACCCGGAACGAGTGAAGGGAGCCAGGGAGGTCGATATGAAACGAACAGACAACACGCAGCGCAAATCGCAAGAACCGCTGCCGGAAAGAGTACCGTTCGCGGATATCCCTGCCGGTGAGCCACCCGTGATTGACGGGTGGGCTCAGCGTGTGGTCTGGACGGATCGTATGTTGACGACACTGTTGAACGACACAGTGAAAGGAGGACGATGGCATGCGTTGATCGACAAGGTCTACAGTGAGCTGAACCTGTACACCGCAGCGCGACACGTGCTGTGGAAGCAGGGTGCAGCCGGAGTCGACCATCAAACGACCGAGGATTTCGACCGGCATCTGATCGTGGAAACACGTCGGTTGTCGGAACAGATTCGCGGCCGCACGTATCAGCCTCTGGCGGTTCGTCGGGTGTGGATTCCCAAACCGGGAGACCCCACATCGCAACGTCCGCTGGGGATTCCGACGGTGCGTGATCGAGTCGTGCAGAAGGCGTTAGTCAACGTCATCGAACCGATTCTCGATCACACCTTCCATGACCGCAGCTTCGGCTTCCGCCACGGCCGGTCGTGCCGCGATGCACTACGCATCGTGGAGCAGAAGCTGTCGGAAGGTTACGTGTACGTGGTCGATGCAGACCTGAAAGGCTACTTCGATTCGATACCCAAAGACCGGCTGCTGGAGCTGGTCAAGGCATCGATATCGGATCGTCGGGTGCTGAGTCTGATCGGGCAGTTTCTCGATCAGAGCATCATGGAAGAACTGCGTGAGTGGACTCCGGAAACCGGCGTGCCACAAGGGGCGGTTCTTTCACCGGTGCTGTCGAACGTCTACCTCAACCCGCTGGACCACCTGATGGCGGACGAAGGCTTCGAGATGGTGCGGTACGCGGATGACTTCGTCATTCTGTGCCGCAGCGAATTTCAAGCGGACGTCGCGTTGCAGGTCGTTCGGGAATGGGTTGAGCAGGCGGGACTGACTCTGCATCCGACGAAGACGAAGATCGTGGACTCGCGCGTCGAGAGTTTTCAGTTTCTGGGTTACTCGTTTCGAGGTGAGCAGATTCATCCTCGCGGCGGGAGCCTGGCCAAACTGAAGGCCACGATTCGCAAGCATACACCTCGCAAGAGTGGTGTTGCTCTGGAGTTCACGATCGCGAACCTGAACGCGAGCCTTCGCGGCTGGTTCGGGTACTTTCGTCACGCTCGCTGGCCGGTGTTCAAAGACATGGACGGGATGGTCCGTCGACGTTTGCGACGCCTTCTGAAGAAGCGTCACCGCCGGAACCCCCAGCGGCTGCCTGCCAATCATCGCTGGCCGAATGCCTTCTTTGCGGAGAAAGGTCTTTACAGTCTGAGAGAGGCCCATTTCCGTTTCGCTCAATCCCGCGAGG
>JBLFXD010000628.1:0-4715 GCA_047611045.1 Planctomycetaceae bacterium
GCTTGAATGTGGTTAACGAAGGCTCGGGCAAAGAACGGGTTGTCGCCGTTGACTGCCCAGTAACCGAGCTTCTCGCGGCGGACGAGATCGCTGAGGCCCAGCTCCAACGAGTCGCCCTCGTACAGCGTCGGCTTCATTTCTTCTTTGGAGCCGGGCATCTTGTGTTCGCCCTTTTCCTGACTGGCGACGTTGATCAGGTCGCTGGTGTTCTGGGCGACGTCGACTTTTACGCGAGCAAAAAATGCCGCCATCCCGTGGAACGTTTCCTGAGGCATGTCGACGAACGGGTGATCGTGGCACTCGGCACAGGCAATGCGGACGCCGAGGAAAACGCGAGACAATTCGCCAGCGATCCGATTGCTCTCTCCCTGGTGGAATCCGACGAACGTTCCTTCTGCTCCGTCGCCGACCTTGCCAACCGCAGTCACCATCCGGAAAACGCTCTCGTCCCACCCGGCACCTTTGTTGAACTGTTCGGCGAGCCAACCTCGGAACGGTTCATAGTTAAGAAAGGTGAGCTGCGGTTCCGGCTGCCGCATCGCGATGACATCGCTCCAGTAGTTGCCCCAGTTCTTCCCGAAGTCAGCCGATGCCAGTAGCCGCTCGACAGTCTGTTCGCGACGATCGGGCGACGCGTCTTTGACGAAGGCTCGGTACTCATTGAGCGTTGGTTGCCGACCGACCAGGTCCAACGAAACCCGTCGGAAGAATCGGACATCGTCGACCAGCTTCAGATCGCTTGATTCCCCGATTCCGAGCAACCGATCAAAGTCCGACGACGTCAACGGCGCGAACTTCTTCGTGGCAGGCTTCCGAACAAACGTCGGCGCGACTGGCGGAGGGGGTGTCTCTTTCTTGCCAACGGTCTTCTTCTTTGATGGATTGACAGTGGCAATGCCCGCAGGGAGCGTTTTCTCTGCCGTGCGAGCGGTTTTCAACTCCGCGTCCGAAAGCAGTCGGATGCCGTCGACGATGACAACACCCGTCGTCCCTCTGTTTTCGATCAGCACGGTGGTCTCGCTGTCGGCGGCCAGGACGAACGCGCCCACCGGAGCGAATCCTGTTGCGAGTTCCGGTTTCTTCTTCTGATTGAGAAACGCGGTGCCCGTCTGATCGCCCGAGCTGACCGTGATGGGAACTTTGGCCTCGCGATTGCCGTTGGCCGAGTAGGCAACGAGGAGGTGGTACGAGCCCGGCTTCTTCACGCGAAAAGTAAATTTGACAGACTTCTCGCCTTTGCCTTTGGCCATGTCGTGAATGTACGACTCGCCAAGGAACGGCCCGATGCTGGTGCTCGACAGCCACTCTCCCACAAGTTCGGCCTTCGTGTCATCAATGACGAGCCCGGTCAGTTTATCCGGAGCGATTCCTTGAGCGGCGACGTCGGCCGGACTCAGCGCCACGACTACGGTTGCCGCAACAAGTGTCGCGTTTAGAACGGATGCTTTAAGAGCGGTCACGGCGATTGATCCGGGTGGGGCAGAGCAGGGGGGAGGATTGAGGTTGCGGGGCAGTAGATTGCGAAAAAACCTCAGACTTCAGGCAAACATGGTGGGTGTGTCCGAGTTTCAGGGCAAGCCCAATGGCCACATTTTGACGAATGCCGTACACGTCAATCGACAATTCAGTTAACGCTACGAGGGCTATCGTAGAGCCGCCGCTTTACCTTTGACGGATTCCGAATGCGGCTGTTTGTGGCGGTCGTGACTCGGCAGCCATCATTGAAGTCGTCGTTAAGTTCGTTCGAGATGTTACATTGCGACCATGAGGTGGGTGAGTCGTTCCCGCGGAGCAGGGCACTGGCAACTGTATGGAGCGATTATGAAGTCGGTACTTGTTTTCATGTTGGCCGCGCTTTTGTGTGGAGAAACTCCCGTTGCCGCCGAACCCCGGTCAACGGACGAGCCTGCAACGTTCGAGGTGACGGTGCCTCCGTCCGAAATGCAACTGCCCGCCTTCTACAAGAAATACGTTTCGGCAAACGGCTATCCGATTGTGAGTTCCGGCCGGGTCAATGACTACGCCCTTAAAGAAGCGGCGCACCTCGCCAACATGATGCTGGCAAAGCGGCCGGATGTTCGGGAAGCGATGATCGCCGGCGGCTCACGGCTCGTGATCATGGCGCATGACGAATTCACGACAGACGTGCCCGAGCACTCGCACATGACTCCGAAAGATTTCTGGGATGCGCGAGCCCGAGGCCTGGGAGGTTCGAGGATGGATCCGGTCTGCTCGTGCGGCGAAGAGAATCTGCTCGGTCTGAAAGGCGACCCGTACTTCGCCGAAAATATTCTCATTCACGAATTCGCCCACAACATTCATTTGCGAGGAATGGTCGTCGTCGATCTGACTTTTGATGACCGACTGAAAGCCAGCTACGAACGCGCGATGATGGCCGGCTTGTGGAAGACAAAATACGCATCGGTCAACCATGCCGAGTACTTCGCCGAGGGCGTGCAGTCATGGTTCAACAACAACCGCCCGCCTGACCACGATCACAACCACGTCGACACTCGCAAAGAATTGCGAGACTACGATCCCGGTCTGGCAGAGCTGTGCGAAGAACTTTTCGGCGACACCGAGCTTGTCTACACAAAACCAACCACGCGATTGACCGGTCACCTTACGGGATACGATCCTGAATCGGCGCCGTCATTCGTTTGGCCCGCCCGTCTGGACGAATCGCGAAAAGCAATCAAGAAGAAGGCCCAAGCTCGGAAGTGATCGGCGGCGTTCTTGATCAGGCCAACTTTGCCACAAGCATCGATTCGGAATTGAGGTTTCAGGATGAGGCGGAAAAGCACGTTGATCTTGATGTATGGATTCCTTAGTGCCGGGCTGCTTGGAACGGGTTGTGGGGAGTCGTCGGCCGTCAAAGAACCACCTTCGATTGCACCACTGGCCGCCAGTC
This sequence comes from Planctomycetaceae bacterium, assembly GCA_047611045.1. Classification (GTDB taxonomy): domain Bacteria; phylum Planctomycetota; class Planctomycetia; order Planctomycetales; family Planctomycetaceae; genus JABMPE01. Next base: position 2,912 of record JBLFXD010000628.1, read on the forward strand.
AAAAGGTCGATGAAAATCCCGACTCAACGGATGACTCATCGCAACAATCCACCCTGCCGATGCACTGCTACTTTCACAAGGAAGAGCAGCCTCACGCTGCGGAATGGGGATACCAGGGCGAAGCCGGACCCGAGCATTGGGGAGACCTCAGCCCGGAGTATCGTCTTGCAAAAACAGGTCGGCACCAGTCGCCTATTGATATTTCGCAAGCACGATCGGAGTCTCTGCCAAAGATCCAGTTCGCCTACGGGCCGTCGCAGATCGACTTGATTTACAACGGCCACACCGTGGAAGAAGTGGGAAATCACGAGAGTTCTATCACCGTCGACGGTAAACGGTTCGTTCTTCAGCAGTTTCATTTCCACTCGCCGAGCGAACACACCATCGACGGACAGCACTCGGCGATGGAGATGCACCTTGTCCACAAAAGCGACGACGGCGAGATTGCGGTCGTGGGAGTCTTGATCGAAGAAGGCGCGGACAACGCCGCCTTCGATCAGGTCTGGAATTATCTCCCCTCAGCAGAGAATCGAGAACGCAAAGAGAGCGTTACAATCGACGCGGCGACGTTGCTTCCTACCGACAAAAACTACTACCGGTACACGGGGTCGTTCACGACCCCGCCTTGCACCGAGAATGTCCTTTGGATGATCCTGAAATCGCCCGTCGAACTGTCGGCTCGCCAAGTCACCACATTTCGCGACATCATTGACGGCAACAACCGACCGGTGCAGGCGATTAACGACCGAGTCGTCGCCGAATCGGCTCGGTAGAAATCGCAGTGACGGCCACTTCGTGTCGCGCGAAAATGAAGCACGTCGTATTCCGACCTCGAACTCTCAGTCGTGTCGGAGAGCCTGGACTGGGTCGATGCGTGCGTCTCGGCGGAACCCTGACGGTGCCCTCACCGTACGCCTTGACGACATTTGCAAGTTCAAGTGCAGACTCGGGCATTGTTGAATTCTCAGTGCAGGATGGTCGACAGACAGACTTGTATGATGACTACTCGCTCTCGACCTTCTTCTTGCGACCGCCCTTCTTGCCTTTTTTCGTTGTGGGTTCAGCGGGCTTCTTTCGGTTTCGACCTTGATGCTCCAACGCTTCCATTTTCGTCTGAGCTCCTTTGTCGCCCTGAGCGGCCATCCACATCGCAAGCTGGTTTTTCAACTCGGCTTTCACCGCGGCGAGATTCGGATCGTCTGCCAGGTTCTTCCATTCAAGAGTGTCCGTTGTCACGTCGTAGAGTTCTTCGGCGGGTCGATGTTCGTATCGGCGAACGACTTCAGCGGCGGCAACGTCCCCGGCTGCCGCTTTGGTTTTCCAGGAAGTGAACGGCGGCAACTTGACGCACGCATTCTGAAACTTCACTTCCGGAGTCAGGTTGACGATGTACTTGTACTTGCCAGATCTGACGGAGCGGATTCCGAAGTGGTCCGAGCCGTTATTGATTCCGCGAGTCGTCATGAGGCCGAACACGAAGTCTTTGTGCTCGGTTTCCTGGCCGATCAGCACTGGAAGGAAGCTTCGCCCGTCGAGGACTTCCGGCTGCTTCAGACTCGCCGCGTCGAGAAATGTCGGCAGAACGTCGACGTACTCGACCATCGCGTGGCTGGTTAATCCGGCGGCGATTCTGCCCGGCCAACGAGCGATCATCGCGCTTTGCAGTCCCGAGTCGTAACAGGTCCATTTGGCGAACGGAAAGCTCGATCCCTGCTCACTGACGACCACGACAAGCGTATTCTCTGCGTGGCCGTGTTTAGCGAGCAGCCGCAGACACTCGCCGACCTGCCAATCGTAGTACGAG
>JBLFXD010000629.1:0-4714 GCA_047611045.1 Planctomycetaceae bacterium
CTGAGGTCCAGCTCGCGCAGATTTCGAAACGGCTTCAGCTCTTTGAGTGCCTCATCATTGATCGAGTCCGCGTAAAGATTCAGCAATTCAAGCTGCTGAAGACCGGCCAGCTTCCGCAATCCCGTCGCCGAAATACGGTCCTTTTCAAAGGCTGTCTTTTTCAGGTTCAATGCCCGGAGCTTTGTCATTCGCCCCAGCACGTCGCACGCTGAGTCTGACACGTTGTCACAGACTTCCAGATCGAGCGCGACGAGGTCCGGCAAGCCCGCGACGTGTGCAAGACCCGCAGGTCCGATACTCGTTCCAGTCGCGACGAGCACTCGTAGACCTGCGGCATCTTTCAGCGGTTCCAGTGCCGCGTCATCGACCTGCCGACAAACTCCGACGCTCAGCCCGACAAGCGACCTCAAGCCGGCGATCTGGCGAATGCCTTTTGAGCTGACTCGAGTCCCTGCGATGTCCAGGACGAATACAGACTGCAGCTGTCGCAGCTCTTTGCCGACAGCCTCAGTCAACGCACCGTCTGCAGTGATGTGCCGATCTGACAAAGCGACAACCGGCAGCCGACCTTGCTCATCGATGACCGCAAATCTGAACATGCGAATCCGACTTTCGGCAGACTTCGGCGACACAAGCTTGACCGATGCTTCCAGCTGAACAATTCCAGCAAACTCTGGACCAACGGTCGTCGGAGTCGAAGACGGAATGGAACGCGCACCGGCACGAAGCTTGTAGGCAAACAAATTACCCTGCTCGCGAAGAAACAGCTTTCCGTCAGCGATCACTGGATGAGACCAGCTGTCGCCCCCGGCACTCGGCAACTTGAATGTCCCCTTCAGAAGATAGTCTTCAGAGTTTGCTTCGATCAGCGCGACAACGCCGTCCTGATAGTGGAAGTAAAGATGCCCGTCGGCAGCGACCACCGAAGCCGATCCGGTGCCGGCACCTCGCTGTTTCCACGCGATTTTTCCCGTCTCAAATTCGAAGCATGTGGGCAGACCGTTGTTACTGCCATGCCCACCGAAAATGTGATCGCCGATCAGCACGAATCCGCCGTGGTGATTTTGAAAACGGTTGCCCTTCAAGCGGTAAACTTCGCGCGCCGTCACTCCAGTTTCTGAGTCGTCACGTTCGATCTTCAGCAGAACTCCACCGGCGTGGTAACCGTTCGCCGAGAACACGAAGTCACCTCGCTGCACTGGGGTCGGGATGTTCGCCGTCTGGTTTGAAATGTCGTTGTAACCCCACAGAAACCGGCCGGTCTCCGCTTCGACGCCGACCAGCCCGCGTCCCACCAGCTGGACGTACTGCCGAACTCCGGCCGCGTGCGAAATCAGGATTGACGAAAACGCCGCACCATCACGCCCCTTTTTACCGATGTCGGGCATGGTCGATTTCCAGATGACATCGCCAGTGCGTCGGTCAAGAGCGACGATCATGGCATCTGCTCCGCCCGGCGTGCAGATCAGCCTGTTGCCGTCGACCAGCGGGGACTCACCGTAGCCACGGCCCGACATCAATCGGCCACCGAAATCTTCAACAAAACTGTGCTGCCAGACGATCTCGCCGTTCGACACGGCCAGGCAAACAAGATCGCCATCGGGATCAACGGCGTAAACGAATTCGCCATGCACAGTCGGAGTGGCCATCACGTTGCGAGCCGTCGTTCCGATTTTGCTCGCCCATTTCCGTTTGCCAGTTTTCAGTTCGATCGCGAAGCAATACACGTCGCCGTCGATCCGGCCGGTCGTAAAGACAAGCCCCTCGGACACGACGACGCTCGAATATCCCTTGCCGATTTCGGACGCACGCCATTCCAGTGGCGGACCGTCGTCGGGCCAGGAATTGATCAGTCCCGTTTCCTTCGAAACCGCATTGCGATTCTCGCCTCGCCACGCCGGCCAGTCGTCGGCACTTGCCGAAACGCACACGCCAAAGACGATCAGCACGACCATCGTTCGGCTGACTGTGGATAAAAACTCGCTGCTTCGGAGCATGACCGTCTTTCAGAGAGTTAAGACAAAAGGCCTGACACGACGTCTCCGCGCGAGATCGGCAGCGGTTGTCCCTGTCGGTTGTTGATAAGAGTGTGTGGGTCGATGCCTTTGAGATGAAACATCGTCGCGGCGATATCCCACGGGGCGACGTCGTTGGCGATCGGGTAAGCGGCGCTTCGATTCGACGCTCCGAATGTTTGCCCGCGAGTAACCCCGCCGCCGGCCAGCAACATTGAATAGCAATCCGGCCAGTGATCCCGACCGGCGTCTTTGTTGATCTTCGGCGTCCGACCGAATTCTCCCAGACACAAAACCAGCGTTGAGTCCAGCAGCCCGCGAGAATCAAGGTCCTCAAGAAACGTCGCCAGTGCCTGATCGAACGGCGGCAGCATCGTCCGCAGCCGTGGATAATTTTTGCTGTGAGTATCCCACTGATCGGCATTCAGTTTCGACCAGTTAACGGTAATCAGCGGAATGTGAGCCTCAACCAATCGACGTGCCATCAGCAGCGTCTGACCAAAACGAGTGCGCGTGTACGAATCTCGAAGTTGCTGAGATTCGCCAGCAAGATCGAACGCGCGCCGAGTCTCGGACGAACCGAGCAAACCAAACGCCCGATCGTACAGGTCGCCGAATCCCGATAGTTGACGATGCTTCGCGGCTTGCTCTGCCGAGTCGATCGCCGAAAGCAAATGCCGGCGTCCCGCCAGTCGATCCTGCAACACACCTTCCGGCAACGTGACGCCGTCGACGCGGAACGATTTCTCTCCGGGGTCGTCTGGAACTCGCAGCGCATCAAAACCCGGACCAAGAAACCCAGCGTTCTGACCAGCCAGCGGAGGCCGCGCCCCCTGATGCATCACCGGGCCGAGAACGACGAAATCCGGCACCGGCCGACTCGTCGGAGCCAGCCTGCTCACAATCGATCCGTACGTCGGAAAGTCATCCGGCTTCGCGGTCGTATTGGTTCCCGGCAGCGGGTGCGGATAGCCAGTCAGCGCGGTGTACGCAGCCGATCCGTGCTCGAAATCCCGATGCGTCACCGACCTGACAATCGAGTATCGATGAGCCTGCTGCGCAAGTTTCGGCAACTGCTCGCTGATCTGCGTTCCCGATACGCTGGTCGAAATCGGCTCGAACTCGCCCCGCAGAACCGATGGCGCCTCGGGTTTTGGATCCCACAAATCCTGCTGCCCCGGACCTCCCCAAAGAAAGATCACCACGACCGACTTTGCCTGCCCAAACCGAGCACCGCCGGACAATCCCGTTTGCACCTCAGCCGCGGCCAGCAAATCGGTCAGCGTCACGCCGAACGCCGACGACGAACCAACCTCCAGCAGACGTCGCCTTGTGACGCGACGCTGCGATTGGTGGTTGCGCTGCTGATGGAGTTCTCTGGTCATTCTGCCACGACTGAGAGATTTGAAGTTTGATTCAACGTCCCAATGTATTCGTAAAGAAGCCGCGATAGAATCCTGCGGCACACCCTGCGTAACTTGTGCGATGTTTGTCGAACGAAATCTAACTTCCTCGCTTCATCAGAATTTTCATTCGCGCCTCGCCACGGTCGCGACCCGTGAAATGACAGTCTTTCTCATGATCCTTCAACCTGGAGTTCGTCCATGAATCCAATCAGCCCGTTTGCGTTATTGATCTGCTCGACGATCTTGCTTCTCACCTCGCCGCTGCTGGCTGCGGAAGAAGGCCCGACCTTCGGCAACGTGAAGTGCGAGGGCGACTACAAGCATCACCTTCAGGGCGTCTGCACGAACGAACGAGACGCGCTCTACTGGTCGTTCACGACAGACCTTGTGAAGACTGACCGAACTGGCCGAGTCCAGAAATCGATTCCCGTTGCGAATCATCACGGAGACCTGTGCTTCCTCGATGGAAAAATCTACGTCGCCGTCAACCTTGGAAGGTTCAACGACCCGAAAGGAAACGCCGATTCATGGGTCTACGTTTACGACGCGGACACGCTGGACTTCATCGCCAAACATGAAACTCAAGAAGTGTTTCACGGAGCCGGCGGAATCGGAGTCATGGATGGTCGCTTCTTTGTCGTCGGCGGCCTGCCCGACGGTGTCGAAGAAAACTACGTTTATGAATACGACTCGAAATTCAAGTTCACGCAAAAGCACGTCATGAAGAGTGGCTGGACGAGACTCGGACTCCAGTCGGCAACGTTTCACGACGGAGCGTGGTGGTTCGGGTGCTACGGCACTCCGAAGATCCTCCTGAAAACCGACGCGAAGTTTCACATGCTCGGTCGGCATGAACTGGACTGCTCACTCGGCATCGTTGGCATTGCCAAGGATCGACTGCTCATCGCAAAAGGGCCGCGGACATCCGAAGGACGCTGCCTGGGTTCGCTCCACGTTGCTCGCCCCGACAGAAAACGCGGCCTGATTCTGACGCCGTGAGCAGTTTAGAATGTAGGGTGTGACAAGCGGGCCAAACGTGAATTGCGGCGTGCCGGCGCGGAGTTCTGAGAGCAAACCTGACGGCAACAAACTCCAACGGTTGCCCGCGCCGGCACACCGGCCGTTTGATTCGCTCCGCTGGTCACACCCTACGAAAACTGGCTCGCCCCGACAAAAAACGGTCCATCTGGGTTTGTCGTGGGTTTGCGCTGGTATTGGTAGGATTCCGGGTTTCTCAGAGGAGGCCTCCGCGAATGCAGGATCGTGATCTTTATCTTTATCAGCAGCTTCTTT
>JBLFXD010000630.1:0-4699 GCA_047611045.1 Planctomycetaceae bacterium
AACATGGTGGCGTGCCGTTCAAAATGACTTGGAATCTTGTTGAACAACCAATTCATCCCGAAACACGCCGCCTTTTTCAACATCTACTCAAACACAACTTTCTACAGTAACTCTTCGGCCCGCTTGTCACACCCTACGAAATGCTGCCGCCACCGCGTTGGCTCGGGACGATCATCGTTTGTCGGCGGGCTTTGACTCTGCGTCGACCTCCGTCGGCAGTCCCTTGATCCACTCTTTGAACATCGCGACTGCCCGCTCGTCAACGAGTGACGTCGCCAGCTGAGGCATCTGTCCTCGACCGCGACGGGCGATTCTTTGCAGGACGAGCGATCGTTCAGGCGAGCCGGGTGCGACGAGTTTCGCGTCGGCGATGCCAAATCGGTCGTGCAGAGGATCGGCGTCGATCAGATTCTGTTTCTCTGGTTTTGTGCCGAAGGAAAGGACCATCTGCGAGTTTCCTCCACCGGCGGCAACGTGGCACTGGGCACAGTTTGAGTGCAGGTAGGACAAGGCTCGATCGGCCAGAGGTTCCGATTCGTCGTACGGATCGGCGAGGCGAGGATGATCGTCCGAAGTAAACGCCGCGTCCTTTCCGCCCTTCCGCTTCAGCTTGAAATAGCCGAGATGCTCGAGCGTGCGAAGTTGGTTGTCGACGGTGCCGCCGACTGATGAATAGTCATGGTCGCGGTTCAGCTGCGGCGTCGAGAGGCCGAGCACATAGTTGGCCGCCCGGCTGTGACAGACCATGCATTCCGCTCGGCTGGGGTACCGCCACTTTCGGTCAACCATCTTGCCGTCCGCTGCGCGAACCTTGAAGACAATGTCCGCTCCGTCTTTGTCGACGATCGTCGCGTCGGTTTGTTCGTTGTTCCAGCGGTACGAGTAGCCGACCCACTCCTTGTTTTCACGATGCAGGAAGCGGGTCTCGATCCAGCGACGCGACTCGGGATCTCCATCGACCATGTCCACTGAGAACGATTTCACGAGTACCGTTTGCTCGGGGAAACCCCATCCTCGGTTACCGCCAGCCGATATCTTTGGCGCGGCTCCGTCTTTGCCGGCCCCGTCTTCGCCGGCCCCGTCTTCGCCGGCGTCGTGAGGGATCGCAAAGAACCGAGCCTTCTGCGAACCGTCTGACCAGAGTGGCGAATTCACCGAGTAGGGAATCACGCCGGGCTGCATTTCATGTTTTGCCACATTGGCAAACAGTCCGCTGTCGCTGAGCTTTCGCGGGAACTTCTTTGGTGAAGCATCGGGCACGATCGGTTCCAATGTGTAGAAGCCGCCGCCGTCTTTGCCAATGTGGTTGGTAATGAGCAACTCGCCGTCAGCGTCGACGTTGAACGAGGTAATCTGCATCGTGGTGTCGGCGATTTCGCGATGCCACACGACCTTCTCTCCATCGTGCTTGCCCGCCCAGATCTTGCCGGTCGAGTAGTCGCCGTAAAGGTACGCTCCCTGCAGCTCGGGAAATTTCGAACCGTAGTAAACGACTCCGCCGGTCAGCGATCGCGACTCGGAATGCGAATGCTCGAACGTCGGCTTCACGTGCGGATGCGGGCCGGCCTTGCGTTCCAGGTAAAACGGATGGCCGCCTTCGTAAACGCTCCAGCCGTAGTTCTCGCCCTTGTTGACCTTGTAAACCTGCTCCCACAAATCCTGTCCGTTCTGTCCGACCCAGATGTGACCGGTCTTCGGGTCGGTCGTCATTCGCCACGGATTTCGCAGGCCGTACGCCCAAGTTTCCGGTCGGATTCCTTCCTGCCCGACGAACGGGTTGTCTTTGGGGACGGAGTACTGTCGCCCTTCGTCCGGATGGTCGATGTCCAGTCTCAGGACCTTGGCCAGCAGATGATCGAGGCCTTGTCCGGTGAGGTCGGTATCGGAGTCGGAAGTACCGTCGCCAGTCGTCACGTAGAACATGCCATCGAGGCCAAACGTCACCGCCGCTCCGTTATGGCCGTTCGAAGTCCACTCAAGAATGATCTGTGCGGAATCTTCAACGAGCAAATATGGAGCTTCACGCTGCAACGTGTAACGAGTGACTCGGCAACTCTTGTCGGCGTCCTTCGGCAGAGCTTTGTTCGGCCCGTTGTGCCCGAGATAGAAGTATCCATTCTTTGCGAAGTCAGGGTGGAAGCAGATGCTGTAGGCCGGGTCGTCGACTTCGAACAGAACATCGAACTCACCCGCCGCCACTTGATCGGCCGTCGCACGACAGACTCGGAACTTCTTCTCGGGTCGATGATCCTCGATGAAGATCAGCCGCGAACTGCCCGGTTCGGTCGTCACAAAGATCGGCCAGTCGACCTGAAGTTTGGGGATCGCTCGTACCGCCCTGTAAGGCAGCGGCGGTTCCGGAGAACCAGTCACTCGCGACGTCGTCATCGGGTTGTAAGCCGAAATGCCGAAGGGTTTCTCTTCGTCAGCGTGTGTCATCGAGACGAACGAAACGGCTGCCGCGAGCAGAATCACTAGCGATACCTTGCTCCTCGCCAGGCAGTCGATCAAAGAGTGGTGCAATCTGCGCATGAGAGATTCCTGCCTTACCTCGAAGTCATGTCTTCAATGTCAGGCTGGCAGCATAACGGGATCACGAGCCGCTGCGGAATCGACAGCACGCCTCAGGCAAACTCAATTGAGTTCCATTTCTGCCACGCTAGCATCATGACCAGAGTGCTGAAGCCGACTGCCCCGGCCAGGACTGCGGGAAGAGTTACGCCAAACAGTTCAGGCCCGAGTCCGATTGACAGAGCCATTAGAATGCCGTGAGTGATCGCTGACGCTGGCAATGCGACAATCAGCGATCTGGACTTACGGGACGGGAGCAGCCAGACGGACAGCGAAAATGAGGTCGCAAAGTGTGCGACAATATGTGTCGAACAAAGGAGAGAACTCTCCAGGTTTGATAAGCGAGGAATTGTCCACCCCTGCGACACTGCTCCCACCAGAAAGAGAAGCAACAGTGCGAGGATGACGGCTCCATCAACGACGAACGCCGTAAAAATGGCCGCAACAAAACGGTTTCTTGGTAATGGCCGGAGCAACTCGGTCGAGTACCAACGCCAATGTTGAAACCATTGCACGATGATCCCCATGACAGAAACGATCATCATCACCGAAATGAAGAACGGAATGACGATGCTCGCGGTAGATGTGTTCCCGCTGACGAAAGATGGGAACACCGCTCCGGCAACAAAGACAGCAGGAGTCAAAGGAATGATCCGAATGCCTGCGAAGTTGCGCGAAATCTGGAGCAGCACAACGGTGCGTATCAGCCAGTGTTTCGAGAGATGCCGCATAGCGAAGGCGATCTGTCGATCAGATGACCAGGAGTGGAAGACTGACTTTGAAACAGCCCGACCCTGCATCTGTTGCCAGACACGGTTGCTTGAACGTGACGACACATTCCAGAAAATGTCATGTGTGACCACAATCCCGTATTCACACATGCCTTCATGTAATGTCGCCAGTCTCATGGCATAACCGGTCAGCCCAATGACTCCGGCACCAAGAAGCATGATTGAGGACACCGTTAAGGATGGCGGCAGAATCATTTCTGCCAACACTGTCTGCGTCGCCGGAGACGCTCCATAGGTCGCGCCAAAATACACGGCGATTGGCAGGAACATCATGGTTCCAGAATTCAGCTGCATCATCCAGAGACACCACGCACACGCGGCAAGTTGGATTGCCAGGGCCGTTGCAAGTGCTTCCCATCCATGTCTCAAGATACCCAGCAACGGCAAACCTGTGAGTATCACGATCAAGCATGCAGCAGTTGTGAGATGGGCCTTCGCGAATCCTGGAAGCAATCGAGAACGTGGATCCGCAAACTGCTGTTTTAAGTGCGGTCCCAACCAGAGCCCAAGTATCATAGTTGGTGTCAGCACAGCAACGAGATATGACGACACCCGCTCAGTTTGATCAGCGTCCGGGCCATGAAATTGGCCCGACGGACCGAAAGTGGTCAGCATAATAGAAATAAAGGCCCAACAGATCGTGCCAGGCAGAATCATGTTACGGAAGTGCCGCTGAGTCAGGTAGGTCCGTAGCACTGCGAACATTTGACGGCGGAAGCTGAAACCTGTGTTGGAAACGGTGCTGTTCATCATGAGTCTCCCGAAGCCTGAATTCCAAGTGGGGCTCGCCGATCGTTTGCGTCCGAAGTTGCCGTCATGCATCGCCGTGCATTTCGAGGAAGATCTCTTCGAGACTCAGATCCTCGACGGTCACACTTGCCTGCCAGCGGGATTCGATTTCTTCGACCAGCGTTGGCCCGACCTCGGCCACGGCAACTAAAGCATGCTTTCCGGACACTTCTGCCCGCAGTGAGTTTGCGACTCCGAAGGAACTCGGCAGGTCGGATTCAGACGTGACCCGCAGCCGTTTGACACTCTCTTTCAAGTCGTCGAGCTGATCGTGGTAGACAATCTTCCCTTCTTGAAGGACAGCAACGTGGTCGGTAACTCGCTCGAGGTCAGTGGTAATGTGTGTCGAGAAAAGGACCGTTCGATTCTCGTCCCGAGTGATTTCGAGGAGCGTGCTGAGAAACTCGCGACGCGCTGACGGATCAAGACTGGCGACGGGCTCATCAAGAATCAGTAAGTCGGGCTCGTGGCCGAGTGCCAGAATCAGAGCCAGCTTCTGTTGCTGACCTTGCGACATTGGCCCGACGCGATCTTCCGTTGGAAGCTCC
>JBLFXD010000631.1:0-4696 GCA_047611045.1 Planctomycetaceae bacterium
ACCGACACAGTCATCAACCGACACAGTCATCAACCGACACAGTCATCAACCGACACAGTCATCAACCGACACAGTCATCAACCGACACAGTCATCAACCGACACAGTCATCAACCGGGACTTCTAATTGTCGCCAGCCGGGAAAACTAATTGTCGCTACACACCGAGGAACGAGTCCGACCATTTCGAGATTCGAGAGAGTTAGTGGGGCTCCTGTCGTCGGCCCACCCTACCGTCTGATCTCGACTACTCAGACACATTGTTGATTTCCAAGTCTTGTCTCAATGCCTCTTTGCCTGCAATTTTTCGGTTGCCGCAATCGGGAAGTTATTTCAGACACATCCCTCAGTTCACCACTGCCAGTTCGAGGTCGACTCCGGCGAACGCGGGTAGTTCCTGCAGCTCTGCTTTGAGCATGCTCTTCTGTGATGGCGAAAGGTTGCCAAGCGGGGCTCGGGAGGGGCCGCAGTCGATGCCGAGGAAACTCATGACCGATTTGGCGGCCGAGTTGAATGAGTATCTTTGCAGTGTTCGAATGATGCGGACGGCTTCGTGCTGGCCGGTGCGGGCGGCGGCGATGTCGCCGGACTCGAAAGAGTTGATCATCGCACGGTAGTGACTCGCCGCGAAGTTATACGTGCTGCCGACGGCTCCGGGGCAACCAAGCATCGCTCCAGCCAGCAGGATTTCGTCACAGCCGAAGAGGATTTCGAATTCGCCGGTCTCAGGACTGTTGCCGCCAAGGTGCAGGCATTCCTGGAGCGCGACAAGGTCGGGGTTGGTGAATTTGAGACCTTTGAGATTCGGGATCTGATCCTTCGCTTTGGCCAGGAACTCCGGCATCGGCAGCCGAACGTCGGTCATCACCGGAATGTCGTAGAGGTAAAACGGCAAGTCGCCCGCGGCCTGCGCCACCGGGATGCAACAATTGATCAGGTCGTCGACCGTTGCCGGCTTCAGAAAACTCGGAGCCATCGAGGCGACTGCGTCAGCGCCTTCGCTCTGAGCGTGCGCAGCCAGCTGCCGGGCATCTTCCACGCAGTTGTGTCCAACCTGAACAATCACATCGATGTCGGTTTCGCGGCAGACGTCGATCCAGCGTTTGGCCAGGTCCAGTCTCTCTTGCACAGTCAGAGAAAGGCTCTCGCCGGTGGTGCCCGAAACAAAGACACCAGCAATTCCAGTTTGGACGAAGTGCTCGGCCTGTCGCTCAACGACCGAAAGATTCAGCGATCCGTCGTCGTGGAAGGGTGCGTGAGGTGGGGCGATGAGTTCGAATGTTCCGGCCATGTGGGCTCCGGGAAAGCGGCAGGCGGTGCGGGCGTGTCAGACGTAACTAAGCCGTCACTGTTGAGACTACACGCGCGGCGCGGTTCAGGCGACGGCTCCACCGGATTCTGGTGTCAGGTTTTTGCCCCACGTGTCGCGACGGATGGATTCTGCCGGATGCCCGACGATTTCCTGTGGAGTTTACGAGGATCGGACCGGATCCGTAGAATCCGTACCTCTGCTTCGTGACGCCCTGCCCCGTTATCCTGCCTGGTTCCTGCTGTCGGCCCCGTGCCAATCCAATCGACAAACCCCCGCCTGCGACCTCTCCACGGAAAGCTGATGAATGACGGCTGAGATTAACTCATCGATCTCTGCATTGACCGATTTCGACTTCGACCCGCAAACGCGAGTGGTTTACGGAAGCGGTGTCATGTCGCGTCTGGGCGAACTGTCCAACGAACTGGGCGACCGGGCTCTCCTCGTCACGGACAAAGGTCTGAAAGACGCCGGGCACGAGGATCGCGCGATCGAGTCTCTGAACGAAGCGGGGGTCTCGGCAACGATCTTCGACGACGTGCATCCAAACCCGACGACGGAAGATGTCGACCGCTGCCTTGCCGTCGCGAAGGAGGCCAACGTCAACCTGATCATCGGCCTCGGCGGCGGCAGCAGCATGGACTGCGCGAAGGGTGCCAACTTCCTGCTGACCAACGGCGGTCGGATGGAAGATTACTGGGGAGTCGGCAAAGCCACGAAACCGATGCTACCCATGATCGCCGTGCCGACGACTTCGGGAACAGGCAGCGAGGCTCAGTCGTTCGCGCTGATCGCCAACGCGGAAACTCACATGAAGATGGCGTGTGGCGACAAGAAGGCCGCCTGCCGAGTCGCACTGCTCGATCCGGAACTCACTGTCACGATGCCGGCATCGGTAACGGCCGTAACGGGCATCGACGCGATCAGCCACGCGGTCGAGACTTACGTCACCACCAAACGGAACACCGTCTCGCAGCTGTTCAGCCGTCGCGCATGGAGTCTGCTGGCGAAATCGTTTCCGCGCGTGCTGGAAGACCCATCCGACCTGGAAGCTCGCGGCGGCATGCTGGTCGGTTCGCACTTCGCAGGCGCGGCGATCGAGAACTCAATGCTCGGAGCGACGCACGCACTGGCCAACCCGCTGTCCGCACATTTTGGTTTGACACACGGCGTCGCGATCGGCGTCATGCTGCCTCACGTCGTGCGTTTTAACGCGGCCGTCGTTGGCGAACTTTACGAGGACCTGGCGACCGACGCCGGGTTATGCGAGAGTGGAGACCCGTCAGCGGCTGAGCATCTCGCTCAGTATCTGACCGTTGTCGTGAAAGACTGGGGACTGCCGACCAGCCTTGCGGAATGTCATGTCCGAACGGACCTCATTCCAACGATGGCAGAAGAAGCCGCAAAGCAGTGGACCGGAACGTTCAATCCGCGTCCTGTCGATGTGAACTCATTACGGGAGTTATACGAATGCGCCTTCAACAACGAGACATCATGAGCGGGTCTGACCCGCTCAACCGACGGGAATTTGTTGGACTGGCTGCAGGACTCGCCGCCTCCGGTCTGGTCAGTGCAACCGGAATCGGAGCCGAGGCCGCCCAGAACGAAACCGGCGAGACGGCATGGGCATCTTTTCGCAACGGCAACCAGCTGCGAGGTATCGCGACCAGCCCGCTGCCGGAAAAGCTCGAACTGCTGTGGAAAGTTCCGGTTGACGATGGAGTCACCGCGACGGCCGCCATCGTCGGCGATCACGTATTCGCAGCAACGTACGGCGGCGAGTTGATCTGTCTTGAACGAAAGACCGGCAAGCGAGTCTGGACTTACTTCTCAGAAGAGAAAAAGAAACCGACGTCGTTCATTCCGGGCTTCCAGGCATCGCCAACGGTGACGAGCGAACTGGTTTTCATCGGTGACGAATACGGAATTTTCCACGCCGTCGACCGAGCGACCGGCAAAGTGCGATGGAAACACGAAACGATGGCCGAGATCATCTGCTCGGCCGCCATCGTCAAGGATCAAGTCATCTTCGGATCGTACGACTCGACGCTGTACTGTCTCGGCTTCGACGGAAAGGAACGCTGGAAACGCGAAACCGGTGACCGCATCAACGGCTCGCCCGCCATCGCTGGAAACATCACCTTCGTGACCGGCTGCGATCAGCATCTCCGCGCGATCAATATCGAAACCGGCGAAGAAGAGTTCGACCTGGAACTCGGTCACTTCATCATCGCGTCGCCGTGCGTCGACAAGTACATGCTTTACGTCGGCACTCACGAAAGCGATTTCCTGGCCATCAACCTGGAGAATCAGGAAGTGGTGTGGCGATTCAAAGACGAAGCCCGCGAGTTCCCGATTCATTCGTCGGCCGCACTCACTGATGACCGGATCATCTTTGGCGGGCAGGACAAACAGATTCACTGTCTGGAACGGAAGACCGGCAAAGAACTCTGGAAGTTTGCCACGCGCGGCCAGGTTAATAGCTCTCCGGTCGTTGTTGGCGGAAACCGAATCTTCGTCGGTTCCAACGACGGCTACGTCTACGAAATCGGTCTGAACGACGGCAAGCAACGCTGGAAAGAAAAGCTTGGCCGCTCGGTCAGCGCTTCTCCAGCAGTCGGCGAAGGATGTCTCGTCATCGGAGCTGAGGGTTCTGAAGGTGAGATCCACTGCTTCGGCGCCAACGGCTAGCAGTCCACTGAAGTCGAAAAACTATTTTTGGCTCCAGGTGTGCCACTGGCTCTGCCAGTGTTGGGCAGCTCGGTCACATTGAATTCGGAAGGCACTGGCAAAGCCAGTGGCACACATTTCTGAACTGAAAGATCGCTTCAGAGTCTCAATCCGCCTGACGATGCAACTAGAAACATGCTGAAGTTATGAAACCACGGAAAACACGGAATTACACGGAAAACCATGATCTCTTTCCGTGTCATTCCGTATCTTCCGTGGTTATCAATTTCTGCCTGTCGACAGCATGGTTCTTGAGTTTCCCATGTCTGTTGGTTTTCGTCTTTGAGTCAAGTGCCGATGCCCAGACGTTCGCTCCGGCTGAACGCTTCGTGGGAATGGTCAATGACGGAACAAGGATCAACGCCGACTCGATCAAGGAGTGGCATGCCGAGACGAGCCGACCAAGTTTTGCTGGCCGCGCGATCTTCGACCCGAACAACCCCGTGCGGTGGATCATCGACCAGGCGGTGCCGATCGCCGAAAAACCCGTCGCTTACGTCGAGATGTTCGGCGGCGACCGTCTGCCATGTCGAGTCGTCGATTACCAACGCTCCGAGACGTGGACCTACGAATCACTCGGCGAATACCTCATCGTCGAGCCGTTGATTCAGGTCGACTTTCCTGGCCGACCGACGGCCCCGTTTCTGCGCATTTCGACC
>JBLFXD010000632.1:0-4686 GCA_047611045.1 Planctomycetaceae bacterium
CGGTTTCGCAGGACTCGCATGACGAGCCGAGCCTGGAATCGGACTTCGGCCGCAGTTACGCTGGTCCGACTGCCGATCTCTTCCGAGGCTCGTGCGTAGTCCGCGCGGCCCAGCTCCGTGGATACTTTCATGTTTCGTTTCGCGTTGATTGTCATCCTCGTCAGTTCTGGTTTGGCAAGTCAGGTATCCTCTGCCGAGCCCGGCTCAGTCGATTTCGCTCGACAGGTGCTGCCGCTGTTTGCCGATCGCTGCTTCGCCTGCCACGGTCCCGACGAGAACACTCGCGAGGCTGACTTACGGTTGGATCTGCGTGCTTCCGTGTTCGACCGCGATGCTGATTCGCCGCTCATCGTCCGAGGCAAGTCGAGCGAAAGTCCGTTGTTCGAGCGGATTTCTTCGCACGACCCGGATCACCAGATGCCGCCACCCAGCGCGACGCGGCAGCTCGCGCCGAAAGAGATCGACCTCATCCGACGCTGGATCGATCAGGGAGCGGACTGGCAGGAGCACTGGGCGTTCATCCCGCCTGACCGACCGTCCGTGCCGCAAGTTTCAGATCCTGACTGGTCTCGCACCGGCATCGACCGATTCGTCCTTTCGCGACTCGACCGGGAATCGCTCCAACCATCGAGTGAAGCGAATCGTGAAACGCTGATTCGGCGAGCCACTCTGGCGCTGACCGGCCTGCCGCCGACTCCCGAAGAGATCGATCGATTTCTGGAGGATCAGTCGCCGGATTCGTACGAGCAACTGGTCGACCGGCTGCTGGCGTCGCATCGGTACGGCGAGCACATGGCGATGCCGTGGCTCGACGCGGCTCGGTATGCTGACACGGACGGGTACCAGAACGACCGCATTCGCTACATGTGGGCGTGGCGTGACTGGTTGATCCAGGCGTTGAATGAAGGCAAGCCGTTTGACGAGTTCACGATTGAACAACTCGCCGGCGACATGCTGCCTGACGCAACCCTTCGCCAGCAGATCGCGACGGGCTTCTGCCGCAACCATCGAATCAACTCGGAAGGCGGATCGATCCCCGACGAATGGATTGTCGAGTACGTCGTCGATCGCGTCGACACTCTGGGCACCGTCTGGATGGGACTGACGCTGGGCTGTGCCCGGTGCCACGATCATAAGTACGACCCGGTTTCGCAGCGCGGCTACTACAAAATGTTCGCGTATTTCAACAGCGTCGCCGAGTGGGGACTCGGGCCGAACAACGGCAACAGCCCCCCGTTTATCAAAGTACCGAATGACTGGCCGCTGCTGACTCAGACGAAGGATGTGAAAATCGAACCGGCTCCTTACGAGCTGGTAACTTCGCAGGTGTCCGTCGTTCGTCCGAAGCCGGGCGGTAAGGAAACGGTCATGGTGATGGCCGAGCTGCCAGAACCTCGGCCCACTTATCTACTGCAAAGAGGCCAGTACAACCATCCGGATAAGTCAGAAACGCTGACTCCCGGATTGCCCGACAGTCTTAATGTGTCAGCCGCAGCTCCGAAGAATCGGAAAGAACTGGCCGAGTGGTTGGTCAGTCCGGAAAACCCGCTCACCGCACGAGTCATCGTCAACCGGCACTGGCAGCACTTCTTTGGCACGGGCCTTGTCAAAACATCCGAGAATTTCGGCATCCAGGGAGAACCGCCCAGCCATCCAGAACTGCTCGACTGGCTCGCTCTGGAATTCGTCCGGACTGGTTGGGACGTTAAGCAACTGCACCGGCTGATCGTGGCAAGTTCGACTTACCGTCAGAATTCGAAGATTACTTCCGAACAGTCCGAACGTGATCCTGAAAACCGACTCCTGGCACGCGGTCCTCGGTTCCGGTTTTCTGCGCACATGATCCGCGATCAGGCACTCGCAGTCAGCGGTCTTCTGCAGGAACGAATCGGAGGACCGTCGGTCAAACCGTACGCCCCGCCGGGAATCTGGAAATCGATTTCGAACAACAAATACGTGCAGGATCACGGACCGAGCCTCTACCGACGCAGCCTCTACACCTACTGGCGTCGCACCGTTCCGCCGCCGACGATGGCAACCTTCAACGCGGCCGAGCGAGAAGTTTGCCTCGTACGAAAAGATCGAACGAATACCCCGCTGCAGGCGCTGACGCTGATGAACAACGTCGCGTTTGTTGAGGCCGCAAGGTTCCTCGCAGAACGAATCATGCGGCAAACTGACGCCGATTCGGCTTCACAAATCGAACACGGCTTCCGCATCGTCACCGGACGACTTCCGCGAACGTCAGAAGCCGAACCTTTACAGGCTGCGTACGACGAGTTTCTCAATTACTTCGAGACAAATCGCAAAGAAGCTCCAAAGCTGCTCGCCATCGGCGAGGCTCCGCGAGACAAAAAACTTCCGACCGCAGAACACGCGGCGCTGACAATGCTGGCAAACATCCTGCTGAATCTCGATGAGTCGATTACGCTTGAGTGAGAGTTTTTCTTCTCAGCGTCCTCTGCGGATAATCTTGCGAAACGATTTACCATGAACGCAATTCCTGAACA
The DNA here is from genome assembly GCA_047611045.1 of Planctomycetaceae bacterium. Classification (GTDB taxonomy): domain Bacteria; phylum Planctomycetota; class Planctomycetia; order Planctomycetales; family Planctomycetaceae; genus JABMPE01. Next base: position 2,511 of record JBLFXD010000632.1, read on the forward strand.
CCGTCTGCAAGTTAATCGTCGGCACTTTTTCAGTCGGACCAGCACCGGTCTGGGAACGCTCGGCCTGGCGTCGATCATGAATCCGGGTTTGTTTGCGGAGGACGGCCCGAGTCGCAACTCGATCGGAGGGCTGACAGGCCTCCCGCATTACCGGCCGAAAGTAAAGCGGGTTATCTACCTCTTTCAATCCGGCGGTCCGTCGCAGCTCGACCTGTACGACGAAAAGCCTGAGCTCATCAAACGGTTCGGCGAGGAAGTTCCGAAGTCTGTTTACCCGGACGATCGCAAGACGACGATGACGCTCGGGCAGGCTAAGTTTGTGACTGCTCCCAGCCGCTTCCGATACCGGTCGCATGGCGAGTCCGGCCTGCGGCTCAGCGAGTTGCTGCCTCATCTGGGAAGCGTCGCCGACGACATGTGCGTGATCCGGTCGATGTATACCGAGACGATTAACCACGACCCGTCCATCACGTTTCAGTTGACGGGTTCGCCGCTGCCTGGTCGACCGAGCATGGGCGCGTGGATGAGCTACGGTCTTGGTTCTGAAAACTCCGACCTGCCAGCGTTCGTTGCGATGACTTCGAGCGGGTCCGCCAAAGCCGGGCAGCCGCTTTACGATCGCCTTTGGGGGGCAGGTTTTCTGCCGGCAAAGTTCCAGGGCGTGAAGCTTCGAGGACAGGGGGATCCGGTTCTCGATCTCAACAATCCGGCAGGCGTCAGTTCGGGAATGCGACGGAAGATGCTGGAAACGCTCGGCCAGTTGAATCGGCAGAAGCTGGAGCAGACCGGCGACCCACAAATCGAAGCCCGCATCGCGCAGTACGAACTTGCTTACCGAATGCAGACGTCCGTTCCAGAGCTGGCCGATTTGGCGTCCGAACCGAAGTCAACGTTCGACCTGTACGGTCCGGACGCGAAGAAGCCCGGCAGCTATGGCTACAACTGTCTGCTCGCCAGAAGGCTGGCCGAACGCGGCGTGCGATTTATCCAGCTCTTCCACCGAGGCTGGGACCAGCACGGAAACCTCCCGAAGCAGATCGCCTCGCAATGCCGAGACACCGACCAGCCGACGGCAGGATTGATCCGAGACCTCAAGCAACGAGGAATGTTCGACGACACGCTGATCATCTGGGGCGGCGAGTTCGGCCGGACGGTCTACTCACAAGGCGGCCTGACCAAAACAAGTTACGGCCGTGATCATCACCCAAGTTGCTTCTCGATGTGGATGGCCGGCGGTGGCGTGCGGGGCGGTATGACCTGGGGACAGACCGACGACTACAGCGTCAACGTCGCCGAAAACGGAGTCCACGTCCACGATCTGCAGGCAACCATTCTGCACCTGCTGGGCATCAATCACGAACGGCTGACCTTCCCCTACCAGGGCCGCCACTTCCGACTGACCGACGTCCACGGCCGAGTCGTCAATGAACTCCTGAGCTGATCGACTGTCGCATTGTTCCCTCCGGCATCTGCGACCAGTCGATCGCCGATTCCTGAAGCCGCTGTTCGCAAGTGCTGCTGTAACCGCCGGGCGTGTAATGCTCCGGCAGCATGCACCCTGAAGCCGTCAGACCAAGCACGGCTGCCGCCGCAATGACAAATCGTTGGATCACTTCCACTTCCCCCGCCCATTCCTCGACGCACGCCGTTCCAATCACTTCTGATATCGAACCAGTCGAGTTCGCAAGCTCAGCCCGAGCACCGAATCCGGGGCGGGTTAAAAGGATTGGACCAATCACTCCGCGAGTCATCCCGCAGCCACGGGGAGTGAATTCCTCCCGAGCACCAATTTTCACGGCACAACCGGAGGCAAATCCCTTTCTCGCCAACGCTCGAAATACCAACCGAGATTTACCGCACGGCATTGCCAGCGTGTGAACGAAAGTTAACATCCTGCAGGCCGGAGATTATTGCCCGGTACCGTTCGACGTTGTTCTGCTGAGTCGGAGCATGCATCGTTCGAGATTCCCTGTCAGCTTCAGAAACGCAGGCCGCCGTGAACGACAACAAACCCGCAAACGACGAAACCGCACCTTCGCAGAGTTTTGGGCCGGAACCCGAACAGGTGGCGCGGTTCATTGAACACTGGGCGGCGTCTGGTGGAGCGGAGCGGGCGAACTTTCCGTCGTTTGCTCACAACCTTTGCGACTTGCTGGCGGCCCCCCATCCCGAGCCG
>JBLFXD010000633.1:0-4676 GCA_047611045.1 Planctomycetaceae bacterium
CCTGGCTCGCATGGGGAATTCTGGTTTCATAGATCGACTCCTGCCTTCACTGCTCAATTCGCAAATCCATCAACGCTGCTTCTGTGTTGGCTGAGTTGGCTGCTTGCTTCCGCTGCCGGTCCGGACTCCGCCTGCGAAAATTTCCTGCAGCGACTCGATCGCGACGGCCTCCGGAACTTTGACAATCCGCACAGACTTCTGGCTTCGCAGGTCGATGACTTTCGCCAGTTGTTCGACCTCGTCGAACAGGTGGTCGGGAGCGGTCACAATCAGCGAGTTACTTGGCTCATGCACGGCGATCGTCATCTTTGGTTCGAGCGTCTTTGCCGGCTGCGCGACCAGTTCTTTCTTAGACGACTTCTTGTCGTTGTCCTGCTTTTCCGAAGACTGCTGAGTAGGGCGTTGTCCTAGTTGCGCTCCGCCGGGCTGACCTTGTCCAACGCCCGGAGCGCTGCCGGCGACTCGTCCTTCATAAGCGCTGCGAATAACCAGTGCGACTTCGCTGGCTCGTGAATAGACCAGCTCGATCACGTGCGAGGTGCCGTAAGTTTCGATCGACGTGATGCTGGTGTCTTTGTCGATGATCTTAAGGTACCCCTCGACCTGCTCGATATCGCTGGCGGTGCCCTGCACGATCAAACGGTTCAATCGTGAGTCTGCCACGATCGTGATCGATCCGGCGACCATCGTTGTCGTGCCTTCTCGCGACGAGACCAGGCTGCCGAGAATCGAACTCGACGAACTCACAAAGCCATTGACCAGAGACGACGAATCGCCCAGCAACGAGGCTTCGCCGCCGTCCAGTAATTCAGCCAGCATCCAGATCGCATCGTCCGGCCGAGTGTATTTGAGATAGAAAACGACGGGCGGCGACGGCGTTGAATCGACCGGCCCAACAAGTGTCACCAGGTGGTCTTCGAAGTCGTCGAGCGCCTTCGTGTCTTCTGACTGAAGGATTAAACCGCGCGGCGCGAACTGACAACGAATCGCCGCTTCCTGGCTCAGGAGATTTCCGGTCAGTAGTTGTACGTTCTCCGACGCCGGAGCTGCTGGCGAGCGTTCTTCCGATGAAAACGGGTTGGCTCTGCCAGGTTCTTCGCCGGCCACGCGTTCGCTGATCTCATTTCCCGTCGCATCCAGAGACGGATAGAGAAAGACTGGATTCCCTCGCCAGAATCTGGCAGCGACTTTCAACTGCCGTTCTCCTTCTTTGCCGCGCAGAGGAATGATCCGAATCCGATCATTGCTGCCAGCGGTTCTCGACGTCCCGCTGTCGAGTTCCGCGACGATCTTTCTGATCTGCTCGACCTGATGTTTCGTGCCGCGGACGAACAGCCGCCGGTTGACCGGATCGGCGTCGATTCGCGGGGCGTTGGAGTTCTCGACACCTTTCATCAGTTCGAAGCCGCGCGAGTTCCCATGCCGAGTGAACGCTTCAATCCCCGCCGACTCTCGCCGCTTGTCATCCGTCAGGTTAAACATTTCTTCCAGCAGGCTGACCACAACGAAGGGGTCGGCAGTCTTCAGAGGAATGACCGCAAACTCAGCATCGGACGCCTGCAACTGTTGAACGGTCTGTTCGATTTCCTTTTGAATGTCCGGCGTTGCCAGAGCGACGATCGAACCAGCCGTCTCATCCATTGAAAGACGAACCGTCTCGCCAGCCAGCAGCGTCACCAGCACGTTGTAGACAGTCTCGACGTTTCCGTTGTTGACGACGTACGACTTGAGTTCCGCTTCGCCGTCCGCAGTCGACAGACCTTTCTCCGGTTTGTCGATCGCCGTAATCAGGCCTTCGACCAGTTTGACTTTGTCCTCGATTCCGGTGACGAAAATGTTCCTGCCCAGCAGGTCGGCGGAAAGACTGACGTCGATGCCGATCATCTCGCCCGTGGCCAGCCCCAGGTGCGGCCTCGCCACGACCAGAATGTCTTCCGCATCAACGTGCTCCAGAGTGAAGCTCTTCACGACCGTTCCGTTGTCGAGTTCGTGCGGCTTAAAGGCGTCGATAATTGTTTTGACATTCTTTAGCTTGCGAGCCGTGTCCGTAATCATCAGCTGATTCGTCTTGGTGAACACAGCCGGCGCGAGCATCAACTTGAGAGCCGACAACTCATCAACGGCGTCTTCGGCATCCAGTTCGCCGAGCGGGAAGATGCACTTCACGACGTCGTTGTCGCTGGCATCCTTCAGCTGCTCGACCGTGACGTACTTCGCCAGCGAATCCAGCTGTTGAAGACTGCGCGGGTCGGAGAGATTGATTACCGAAAGCAACTTGCCGCTGCGTACCAGCGTGAAACCTTGAGGCAACAAAAACAGGTTGAGCCGATCCAGTGCTTCATCCGGCGTGAACGAATCCGGATCGGAGTACGTGAAACTTCCGGTCGGGACGTCTCCGACATGCAGCGCCAGGTCCGCCGTGTCCGCGAACCATTTGATGACGTCCCGCCAGGGCATCCCCTCGAACGCAAAGTGCAACGACATGACGCCGTCATCGACCGCTTCCGGTTCGGTGACGTTGTCGGCAGCGTCCGGCGGTGCTGCATCTTGAGCGGCGATCGGCGAGGCTGCGAGCGCAAGGGCAACGAGTCCGACGGCAAGCCATGCGGAACGGCCATGCTGTATCAAATGATTCGGCATTGGGTTCTGATTTGTAAATCGTGAGGAAGGAACGAACGCAGCCGTATCGTGAAAGGTGCGTTTCAAACTTCAGGAGGGGGTCGTCGAGGGAAGTAAGGTGAGATGTCTCGCTGCACGGGGCCGATAACCTGCAAATCTCAACCAGAGAATCCCCACGACCGTGGACATTATTCCGGCTTCAAACCGTGACTTCGTTTGTGCTGGTCACGACAATGGCGACTGAATCGGTTTCTGCCATCGCCCTAAGCGGGGCCACCAGCGTACTTAAACGGTCGGACGAATCACAACGCTCTTATGTAACATTGTGTATGTGGGCGGCACGGCGATCGACGACAGACTCAGAAGCGGCTTTGTCTGGAATTCCCGGCTCAGCATTCAAACCGGCACGACAACGTCAGGCGACGATGCTGCGTGCCACAATTTGCTCGCAGTTGTGCGTTGGCAACGTCGGAAGAGGCGACTCGATTGCAAGTCGCCCGTCATCCGCGAGACTATTCGCCCCCGTTTGCACCAGCCGCCTTGCACACAATGGCAAAGGCAGGCTTCGACGCAGCCATCAACATCCTGACAAGTAAACACGCCTTACTGCACGGAACGAGAAATGATTCGACCGACCCGCCGACTAATCGCACTTCTGACCATCGCTCTGCTTGCCGCGACATTCTCCTCTGACGCTTTTGCCCAGAAGGCGAAGAAGCCAAAGCCACGACCAAAACGCGCGACAGTCGTCGGGCCGGCGATCGGTGGCAACAAAGCGACGCCCATCAACCGCATCAAAGCGGCCGAGGGATTTCAGGTTGAACTGCTTTACTCCGTGCCGGGGCAGGATCAGGGTTCCTGGGTCAACCTTTGCACCGACGACAAAGGGCGAATCCTGGTCAGCAACCAGTTTGGAAACCTGTATCGCATCACCCCGCCGGCCGCAGGTATGGCCCTTGAACAAGCCAAAGTCGAAAAGGTTCCGGCAGACGTCCGCGGCGTCAACGGAATGGTGTGGGCGTTCGGTGCTCTTTACGTCGGCGTCAACGACTACGAGCAGAAGATGCAGTCCGGCGTCTACCGAATTACGGACAGCAACGGCGACGATCAGCTCGACAAGGTCGAAACAATCCGAGAAATCGATTCGAAGAGTGACCACGGCGTCCACGCGTTGGTCCCGACGCCCGACGGCAAGTCGCTTTTCCTGATCACCGGTAACAACACAATCCCTCCCGAAATTGCCGACAGCTCACCCGTCCGCCAGGTCTGGGGCGAAGATCATCTGCTGCCGAGCTTCCCCGACGGCCGCGGCCACAATCGAGGCGTGCTTGCTCCAGGCGGAATCGTCTACCGACTGACTCCGGATGGAAAAACCTTCGAAGCCTACGCCTCCGGTTTTCGAAACATCTTTGACGGAGCCGTGAACCGCGACGGAGAACTCTTCACCTACGACGCCGACATGGAGTACGACTTTAACACTCCCTGGTACCGACCGACTCGCATCTGCCACGTCGTCAGCGGAGCCGAATTTGGCTGGCGTAACGGTGCCGGCAAACGACCGGCATTCTATCCTGACAACATGCCCGGAGTTCTGGACATCGGACCGGGCTCACCGACAGGCATGACGTTCGGATACGGAGCGAAGTTCCCCGCGAAGTATCAGAACGCTCTGTACGCTCTCGACTGGAGCTGGGGAAAGCTTTACGCCGTCCATATGAAGAAGAGCGGTTCGACCTACACAGCAACCAAAGAAGAATTCGTCACGGGAGCACCGCTGCCAATCACCGATGCGATCATCCATCCGCAGGACGGAGCGATGTACTTCACAATCGGCGGTCGCCGCGTTCAGTCCGGCCTGTACCGCGTGACCTACGTTGGCGACGAATCAACGAAACTCGTCGAAGCAAAGCCATCGAAAAGCAAAGCCCGCGACACTCGGCACAAGCTCGAAGCATTCCACGGCAAACAAGATCCCAACGCGATCGCCACTGCCTGGCCGTACCTGTCGCACAATGACCGCCACATTCGAACGGCCGCTCGCACAGCGGTTGAGCATC
>JBLFXD010000634.1:0-4665 GCA_047611045.1 Planctomycetaceae bacterium
CCCAAGACCTCGACTGACAGTCCGTCCCACTGGTCGACCTCCACTTCGGCCAGCCCTGACATTGCCATCAGGCGAACGCTTCACGCTGCGCTGATGCCAAATCATGGACGACTACCAAATTCATCAGCAGCTTCCGAATAGGCGAACCGCCGGCATTCAAAACTCAGCCGCTTGATCTGGTATTCGTACCGCAGCGCGTCACTCTCGAACCATTCACGCCAAGCACGACGGTTAATCTACAGGCGGCGCAGATGGTCACTCTCAAGGTGAACGTCGAGTTTCCTGACGGCGCTCCGTCAACAGATCGACAGCACGATGTTGGCATCTCTGGAACATTCAACGGCAAAGAATGGAATGGTCAGTACGCAGCGGCTGACGAAAACGGAGTTGCCACGCTACGAGCTCCAAAAGGTCTCGAGTTGGCCTTCATCAAGACCGGGCTGGCTCGCCACAAGCGAAGCGCTGACTCGGATGTCGAGATCGGACAGGCGGTTCACTTCAAAAGACTTGATGAAGACATTTCCGGGGTCACGGTCATCAAACCAGCAATGGCAAGGCTGGAAGTCGACCTGACCCAGTCTTATGACGCGACTTCAACTGAAGGACGACCGCCGGGGCGAGTATCCATATCCGCCAGTTATGTGCGAAAGGGTTTTCGCGAGCGATCTTCGGATCGGCAGAAATTCGGACTCACAGGAGCAATGCTGTCCGGCCAGACTAACTACCAGGCCACAGCTCTGCCGAACGAGCCGATCGTTCTGACCGTGAGCGTATTCAACAATGGCGCGAGGACAACGCTTCACGAGGAGCAACTGACATTGGCTCCGGGTGAAAAACGCGTGCGTAAGATCAGACTCGTTGGTGGAAAGCTCGACGCGGAGAAAGAGAAGGTTGAATCTGCTCAGAGTCGAGCCATCGAATTCCTCTTAAAGCAGCAACGGGCAGATGGTTCCTGGGCGCGCACCATCGACGGCCCTGGTTATGTCACTGGTACGACTGCTCTGGTCGCAATGACGTTGTACGAGGGCGGCGAGCAGTCAGACGAGGCCGTGCAGAACGCGATGCAGTATCTACTGAAAACGTCGCCGACTATGACGAAAGAGATCGCCCTGCAAACCATCTTTATTCACATGCTGGGTAAACCGGGAGCCGCGCTTCGACGACGGAATCTTAAGTTACTGGTCGAGTCCCAGATCAAAGAAGGACCCGATGCCGGTGGGTGGGGATACCAGAAGGATGCTCTCGGTGCGCGAGCGGACGGAGCAAACACCGCATACGCCATTCTTGCTCTGACGATGGTCGCTTCGCGGGCTGATACGAATCCTGACGAGATTCCAGATGATGTTTGGAAATGGTCACTCACCTGGCTGTTGTCAAATCAACGCGGCGATGGAGGCTGGGGGTACTCAGGCCGAGGTGCGACTACAACGGGATCGATGACTGCGTGCGGAGTGGCCGGTCTGAAAGCTCTCAGAGCCCGTGTTGAGTCGACTGCAAAACTCAATGCCGCTGTGAAGAAAGGCGAGGCGTGGCTCGCAAATAATTGGAGTGCCAACAGCAACTCCGGCAGTTCCGCGTGGCCGTTCTTTTATCTCGAATGGCTGTGTCGATCACTCCGTGACACGCCGAAACTCGGAAACCGCGACTGGTATCCTGAGGTGCTTGCGACCGTGCTGAAAGCTCAACAGAAAGACGGCTCGTTCTCGCGAGCGACATCAACGGCGACTCCCACAATCTCGACCGCCTTTGCCCTGGAGATTCTACGAAGCCGGCCCGTGGAGCAGTCTGCAAGATAACTGACGATTCCAACGGACGATCAATCTGGAAATGGCTTTACACCAATTCGGGGATGGCTTTGTGGTGATCAACCAGGTACTGAGGGCGGCCGTTGTTGTCGGGGATTGTCGTGCTCGCGACGTTGATGCCCAGGTTCTGGTAGACCGTCGCGAAGACTTCCTGCATGTGGACCGGTCGGTCGGCGGCGTCTTCGGCCAGCTTGTTCGTTGAACCAATCACCTGACCGGTTTTCATGCCGCCGCCGGCCATCAGTGCGGCGTGGACTCGAGACCAGTGGTCTCGGCCGGCGCGTTCGTTGATCTTTGGAGTGCGGCCGAATTCGCCCCAGACGAGTACCGTCACGTCTTTGTCGAGGCCTCGTTCGTGCAGGTCTTCCACCAGAGCGGCCACACCTTGATCGAGCAGCGGGACGACCTTGCGAGCGTTGCGGAAATTCTGCCCGTGCCAGTCGAAGTGAGCGAAGCTGCAGGTGACGCAACGGGCTCCGGCTTCCACCAGGCGTCGAGCCTGCAGAAACCGCGACATGATCGCCTGGTAGCCTTTGTCGTGTGAATAGCCGAGCACGTCGGGATTGTCCGTGCCGTATCGGGCTCGGACTTCAGGATCTTCCTTTTCGAGATCCATCGCTTCGACAAGTTTCGACGATGTCAGAACGCCGAGTGCCTGCTCGGTCAAATCGTCGTACAGTCCGGATGCGACTTTCTTGTCGGCCGCTCGGCGGAAACGATCCAACTCAGTCAGCAGTGAAGCTCGATTGCCAAGTCGATCGACGGAGATCTCCTGAAGCGTCATGTCCTTCATCGACTCGCCGTCCGGTCGGAACGGAGCGTGGTTCATGCCGACGAAACCTGGACCTTTGATGTTCCACGGATCGTGCGCCATTTTGTGGGACAGGTCGACGTACGGCGGAACCGACGGATCGACTGGGCCCATCAGACGTGACAGTGATGAACCCATCGCCGGCCAGCCGCCCTGCGGTTGATTGCCGCGAAAGTGGTGCCCGGTGCAGCACTCAAACGCGTCGTGTCGGCCTTCGGCTCCGACGAGCGAACGGATGACTGCGAAGCGATCCATCATGCTGGCGACACGCGGCATCAGCTCGCTGATCTGAATGCCGGGAACGTTCGTGCTGATCGGGTCGAAGTCGCCGCGGACTTCGCTGGGAGCTTCCGGTTTCAGATCCAGCATGTCCTGGTGAGGCGGCCCTCCTGCCAGGAAAATCATGATTACCGCTTTGTGCTGTGAGGTTTCGCCGGCCTCACTTTGAGCCTTTAGAATCTGCGGAAGCGACAACCCACCCATCGCCAGGCCGCCGATCTGCAAGAGCGATCGTCGCGAGACTCCATTGCACATTCGCTGTTGATTTGCATTTAGATTCAGCATCGGAGCAATCTTTCTTCAGCGTTCATCGTGATAACAGATTCGGTCGGCCATCCTATCACGAAAATCAATCCTGACTAACACCGAGCCGGTTTCTGCTTACTTCGAGTTCTGAGTCCACACTCGAATGTCGTCGATTTCGACGCCGTCACCAAGACATCGAAAAACCAGGGTCGGCTTCTTGACGCCGAATGTCGAGTGAGACGTCTTCAGGGGTTCTTTGCCTTCGATGCGAGCCGTCACGTATTTCCCCCAGGTGGTGACTCGCAACGAGTACCACTCCCCGCTTTTGAACTCTGTCTTCTGCTCCGCCAGCGTTTCGTTGGGGTCTTCTTCGCGGCGATTCTTGTCGACGTGTTTCAGAATCTTCCATGACTCGGGAGTTACGATGACCGAGAACAAGTGCCCTTTCTTTTTCAGTTCACCGCGAGCCGGATCAAATCCAAAGTGAAACGCTTTGCCATGATCCACGAACCGAAACTTCAGCTCGTAGACGGCATTGCTGGTTTCGATGATCCGTCGAGTTGCTGCCGAATGCTTCTCGTCGGGGATCTCGCCGCCTCGCAGAACTCCATCGACGATCTTCCAGTCGCCGGTCGTCGAGTTCCAACCCTTGCCGAGTTCGACTCGGTCAAACGCCTCTTCAACAACAAGTTTGCTGTTTGCAGGAGGTTCTCCAGCGGCGAGCAGTGAGACATGGCTGAACGATGCCAGCAGCAGTACCAGAAGAATCTTCATTGGATAAGCTCACGTTGTTCGGGGGGCGGACGAAATTCATGTGAAGATTGTGGTTCGTGACTGATGCCAGGTTTCAATACAACAGCCGCTACCGGCATTAAACCATCCCCGCCAATTGTGACCGATTCGGATCCGAGACGCGCCCGCGTACGACTTCGAATTCGAATTCGAAGAAATTCATCGGTTCATGATTTTGTGGCCAGGAATCATTCCGCTCAAGATGTCGCTCGGCGGGACGACGTCTACCAGCGTCAAGGATGCGCGCAGCGGGACGCTGTCGACGAACCATGAATCTACTTCACTTCTGAACGGGACATCCCAAATGCCATCGCGACAGATACTCTGGCTGTTTCCTCTGGCCATCGTTGCGGCCAGCTGCGGCAATTCTCGAGAAACCGGAGAAGGACTCCACTACCACAGTGGGCGCCGCAAAACTCACAGTCACACGAGCGAGTCTCATCCATCGTCTGAACGGCGTGCATTCACATCCCTGTGTCTAACGGCGTAAAGCCCAGATCGTGCCGGTCTTCTGAAAGACGCGTTCGAACCAGGGACGCTCGACCGTGACGTCAAAGCCGCAGCTCTCAAGACGTTGGACCAGGTTGCGATGATCGTGTGACGGGTGCAGCTCGTGAAACTCCATGCAGACTCGGTCGATGCGCGACAGAAGTTCGTCGGATGTTGAGTCGAGGATTTCGTACTCGCCGCCTTCGCAGTCGATCTTCAAAAGGTCAACTTTGTCGAACGAAG